>JACKII010000004.1:300000-517317 GCA_020638555.1 Alphaproteobacteria bacterium
GTTCGGGCGGTATTCTCAGCTTTTTCGCCCGGCACCGGACCGCCGCCAATCTGGTGATGATCATCATGCTGCTGGCCGGCGGGATCGGGCTCGCGCGGATGAACACCCAGTTCTTCCCCAATTTCGGCATCGACATGGTGGTGACCACCGTGCAGTGGCCCGGCGCCAGTGCCGCCGACGTCGACGCCAACATCGTCCAACCCATCGACCGCGAGGTGCGGTTTCTCGACAGCGTCAAACGCGTGGTCTCGACCTCGCGAGAGGGCTCGGCCAGCGTGCTGGTGGAGTTCGTGCCCGGCACCGACATGCAATCGGCGCTCGCCAATGTCGAAACCGCCGTCGCCCAGGTCACCACCCTGCCGGAAGACAGCGAGACGCCGGAAATCCGCCGCATCGTCCGCTACGACACCATCGCCCGCCTGCTGCTGTCCGGCCCGGTCGGCGAAGCGGAGTTGAAGCGGATCGCCAAGCGTATCCGCGACCGGCTGATCCAGCGCGGCATCGACAAGGTCGACCTGTTCGGCGCGCGCGACGAGGAAATCCTGGTCGCGGTCGACCCGGAATCCCTGCGCGCGCTCGATCTGACGGCCGGCGACGTGGCGGCCCGCATCGGCGCGGCCAGCCAGGATTTGCCGTCCGGCGACACCGGCGGCACGGTCGAAAAGCAAATCCGCTCCATCGGCCTGAAAGAGACCGCCGAGGGCGTCGCCGGCATCGAGGTGGTCTCGCGCGCCAGCGGCGACAAGGTGGCGGTGGGCGACATCGCCCGGGTGAGCGAGTCGTTCGACGACGACGGCAACACTGCATGGTACCGGGGCAACCGGGCGATCAGCCTGCACGTGCAACGCGCCACCTCGGCCGACGCGCTGGCGACCGCGAAAATCCTGCACGACACCCTCGACGAGTTGCGGAGCGACCTGCCGCCCGGCGTGACGCTGACCGTGTTCGACGAGGCCGCCAGCCTGATCGAAAGCCGCATCCAGTTGCTGGTGAACAACGGCATTGGCGGCCTGGTGATCGTCGTGCTGGTGCTGTTCGTGTTCCTCAACACGCGGGTCGCGCTGTGGGTGGCCGCCGGCATCCCGACCGCCCTGTTCGGCGCCATGGGCGTCATGCTGCTGACCGGGCAGAGCATCAACATGGTCAGCCTGTTCGGCATGATCCTGGTGCTGGGCATCGTCGTCGACGACGCCATCGTCGTCGGCGAACATGCGGAGATGCAGCGCGGCCGCGGCCTCGACGGCCTGAGCGCGGCCGAACTGGGCGCGCAGCGAATGGCGGCGCCGGTGCTGGCCTCGATCCTGACCACCATCGCCGCCTTCCTGCCGATGTTCGTCATCGGCGACATCATCGGCACCATCATTCGCGCCATCCCGATGGTGGTGGTCGCCGCCCTCGTCTGTTCGATGATCGAGTGTTTTTTCGTGCTGCCGGGGCATTTGCGCCACGCGCTGGCCGGCAATCCCGCCACCATGCTGCCGGTGCGGGCCAAGTTCAACCGGGCGTTCGACGCCTTCCGCGACGGGTGGTTCCGCCGGCTGGTGCGCCTGGGGCTCGCGCAGCGCTACACCACGCTCGCCCTGGCCCTGGCCTTGCTGGTCGCCTCGGTCGGCCTGATCGCCGGCGGGCGGGTCGGCTTCACCTTCTTCCCGACCCCCGAGGTCGACGTGGTCTACGGCAACATGAAGCTGGTGCCCGGCTCCAGCCGCGAGGCGGTGCGCGACGGCCTGCTGAAGATCGAGGCGGCCGCCTACGAGGCCGCGGCCGAACTCTCGCCCGACCGGCCGCTGATCCACACCAGCGCGGCCTTCGTCGGCACGCATCTGGGGGCGGACGGTCCGGGCGGCGTCGCCCAGGGCCAGACCTATGGCTCGGTCTTCCTGCAATTGATCCCGTCGGAAGAGCGCGACATCCGCACGCCGCAATTCGTCGCCGCCTGGAAGCGGCATCTGCCGCCCGTGGCCGACATGGAAAGCCTGACCTTCCCGCCGGTCGGCGCCGGCCCGCCGGGACGGGAGATCGACATCCGCCTGTTCGACGGCGAGCCGGCGGTGCTGAAGCGGGCGGCGGACGAGGTGCTGGCGCTGGTTCAATCCTTCCCCGGCGTGTCCGACCTGGAGGACAGCCTGCCCTATGGCAAGCAGGAGCTGGTGATCCGCCTGACGCCGGCAGGCCGCGCCCTGGGCTTCACCACCCAGAGCGTCGGCCGCCAGGTGCGCGACGCGTTCGAGGGCGCCATCGCCAAGCGATTCGCCCGCGACGACGAGGAGGTGAAGGTAAGGGTGCGGCTGGACGCCGACGCGCTCGCCAACCGTCCGCTGGAAGACGTGTACCTGCGCGGGCCGACCGGCGCGGAGGTTCCGCTCGGCGAGGTGGTCAGCACCGAATCCCAGCGCGGATTCGCCACCATCCGCCGCGAGGACGGCTTCCGCGAAGTGGCCGTGGCCGGCGAAATCGACGAGACCGCCACCACCAGCCAGGCCCTGCTGACGGCGCTGGAGCCCGGCATCGCGCAGATCGCCAAGAAATTCGGCCTGCAATACCGGTTCGCCGGCAAGGCGGAGGAGCAGGCCCAGACCTTCGGCGACATGAAAATCGGCGCGATCACGGGCCTGGCGCTGATCTATATCGTGCTGGCCTGGGTGTTCGGCAGCTATTGGTTGCCGCTGGCGGTGATGGCGATCATTCCGTTCGGGATGATCGGTGTCAGCCTGGGGCATTTCCTGCTGGGCTATGACCTGACCTTCCTCTCCATGGTCGGCATGCTGGGGCTTTCGGGAATTTTGGTGAACGACTCGATTGTGCTAATTTCAACCATTCATCGCCGCCGGCAATCCGGCATGGCTTTGCTGGACGCGATCGAGCAAGGGACGTGCGAACGGTTGCGGGCGGTGCTGCTGACCTCTCTCACTACCATTGGTGGCCTGACGCCTTTGATGTTCGAAACCAGCACCCAAGCGCAATTCCTGATCCCGATGGCCATCACCATCGTCTTTGGCCTCGGCATCGCCACGCTGCTGGTGCTGGTGTTGGTGCCGGCCCTGGTGGCCGTCGGCGCCGATATCGGCCGGCTGGCCGCCGCCGTCACGGGACGGTCGCGGCCGGCGGAACCGCCGCCTGCCACCCCGACACCCCGGGTGCGGCCGACATGAGCGAAGAAGGCCTGCGCCACACCATCGCCGACTGGATCATGGAAGCGGCACTCGGCGGAACCGACATGTCGCAGCTGGTGGAGGGCACCGCCAACCATCTGCTGGGCATCGGCGTGCCGCTGGCCCGCACCCACGTGACCTTCCGCACCCTGCACCCGGCGTTCGAGTCGGTGTCGCTGATCTGGCGGCGGGGCCAGAGCGTCTCGGCCCAGGAATTCGTCCACGGCCTGGGCACGACCGATTCCTGGAAGCGCAGCCCGTTCGCCTACATGATCGAGCACAAGTTGCGCCAGGTGCGTCGCCCCCTGGTGGGCGACAGCGCGTTGCTGGACTTCCCCGTGCTGGAGGATCTGCTGGCCGAGGGCTTCACCGACTACTTCGCCATGGTCATTCCCTTCGACACCAACGGGCAAGGCCTGCTCGGCAACCGCCCGGACGGCATCGCCACCTCATGGGTGACCGACCGGGTGGGCGGATTCTCCGACAGCCATATCGGCGCGCTCCAGAACGCCGTGCCTCGCCTCGCCGTCGTCTGCAAGCTGGTCATTCGCGAGCAGATCTCCCGCAATGTCGCCGACACCTATCTGGGCAAAAGCGCCGGGCGTCAGGTGCTGGGCGGGCATATCCGGCTCGGCGATTACGAGACGTTCGACGCCGTCGCCTGGTTTGCCGACCTGCGCGATTCCACCGGCCGCATCGAACGCCTGGGGATCAAGCGTTACCTGGCACTGCTGAACGGCTTTCTCGAATGCACCGCCGGCGCGGCCATGGCCCATGGCGGCGAAATCCTGGCCTATCCGGGCGACGGCGTGCTGGCGATTTTCCACGACCCGGACCCGACGGTCGCGGCCGATACCGCCTTGACCGCCGCGGCGGAAGCCCGGCGCCGGCTGCACGACGTGAACGCCAACCTGAGCGCACTCGGACAGGAAACCCTCGAATGCGGCCTGGCCCTGCATCGGGGCGAACTCGCCTTCGGCAATATCGGAACCGGCGGCCGCCAGGCTTTCACCGTCATCGGGCCGACCATCAACGTCGTCAATCGCCTGGAAGAGATGAGCAAACACGTTCCTTGCCCGGTCCTGCTCTCCGGTGCGGTTGCCGAATGGCTGCCGGAAAGCGCGCTCCAACTGGAGCCGCTCGGTTCCCACCACATTCGCGGCAGCGAGCATCCGCTGGCGGTGTTCGGAGCAAGGGACAATGTGCTGCTGCCCTACAAGGCCCCGCCGGGCTATACCGAAACCGTGCTGCCCTCAGCGGCGGCCCTGCTGACCCCGGCCTGAACCGCCTGCCCGCTCCGACAAGAGGAACCGCCCCATGATTTCGCTCACCGGTCAGAAAATCTTCATCACCGGGGCCGGTTCCGGCATCGGTGCCGCGGCAGCCAGGACGCTGGCCGAAGCGGGCGCACTCGTCATCGTGAGCGACGTCAATGCCGACGGCGCAACCGCCACCGTCGAGGCCATTCGCGCCGCCGGCGGCCAGGGCGAGCCGCGGGTGCTGGATGTGTGCGACCCCGCCGCCATTCTCGCCACCGCCGAGGCGGTGACCGCCGACCATGGCGCCATGGATGCGGTGGTGAATGTCGCCGGCTGGGACCGCGGCCAGCCCTTCATGGAGAACGCGCCCGACTTCATCGAGAAGATCGTGCAACTCAACTATCTGGGCCAGGTGCGGGTGTGCCAGGCCTTCCTGAAGCCGATGATCGCGGCCGGCCGCGGCACGGTCGTCAACATCGCCAGCGACGCCGGCCGGGTCGGCAGCATGGGCGAGACCGTCTATGCCGGCGCCAAGGGCGGCGTCATCGCCTTCACCAAGTCGCTGGCGCGCGAGATGGCCCGCCACGGCATCACCGTCAACTGCGTCGCCCCCGGCCCGACCGAGACGCCGCTGCTCGCCGACATGCCGGAAGGCTTGCAGGACGCCCTGAAGCGGGCGATCCCGCTGCGCCGCCTCGGCCAGCCGCAGGACATCGCCAACGCCATCCTGTTCTTCGCCAGCAACCGGGCCAGCTACATCACCGGCCAGGTGTTGAGCGTCTCCGGCGGCCTGACGATGAACGGCTAGACGCCCGCAATCCCGAGCGGTCCCCGCGGCGCACGGCGCCATCCGGGGCCGCTCGCCGCCAGTCCCGTTAGCACACCGGCCCCGTTAGCACCGGCCCCGGCTCGCAACTCCGCTCCGGCCGGGGAATTCATATCATGCGATTTCGCCGCCCTTCCGTTCTCACCATAGTCTTCAGCCTGATCGCCATCGCCGCCATGGTGAGCCTCGGCGTCTGGCAGTTGGAACGGCGCGAGTGGAAGAACAGCCTGCTGGCCGCCATCGCCGAGCGCATGACGCAATTGCCGACGGCCATGCCGACCGCGCCCGGCCCCGACTGGCAGTTCCGGCATGTGACGGTGGAGGGGGCGGTGGTCGGCGGCCAGTGGTTCCGCTTCCCCGGCCACAGCCGCAACAGCCAGGTCGGCGACCTGCTGATGCTGCTGCTCCGCCGACCGGACGGCAAGCTGGTCGCGGTCGAGCATGGCTGGGTGCCGTTCGACGCCCCGGCCCCGCCCCTGCCCCTGGTCCTGGCCGTGGAGGGCATTCTGCGCGAGCCGGAAAAGCCGGGCTGGTTCACGCCCGCCAACGACCCCGCCGGCAATGCCTGGTATGCGGTCGATCCTGCCGCCATGGCCACCGCCGCGGGCCTTCCTCCGGCCGACGTGCTGCCGCTTTATCTGAAGCCCCGGGACTGGCAACCGCATTTGCCGAACGACCATCTGCAATACGCCATCACCTGGTTCTCGCTGGCCGGCGTGTTCGTCATCATCTTCATCCTGTTCCATCGGCGGAGGCCGGGCCGCGCATGACCCCCTACGACACTCTCACCCACGCCTTTGCCCGCACCGCCAAGCTGAACACCGCCGCGCGCAAGCTCGGCTGGGACCAGCGGGTGATGATGCCGCCGGGCGGTGCCGCCGACCGGGGCGAGGAACTGGCCACGCTGGCCGCCCTCGCCCACGAGATCGAGGCCGCGCCACGGGTGGCCGACGCCCTGGCGGCTGTCGACGAAGGCGCGCTGGAGCCCTGGCAGGCCGCGAATGTGCGCGAGATGCGCCGCCGCCACGCCCACGCCGCCGCGGTGCCCTCCGCCCTGGTCGAGGCCGGCGAGACCGCCGCCGCCCGCTGCGAGATCGCCTGGCGCGAGGCGCGCCGCAGCGGCGACTTCGCGGCCCTGCTGCCGCTCTGGCGCCCGGTCGTCGCGACCATGCGCGAGAAGGCCGCCGCCAAGGCGGAGGCGCTGGGCGTTTCGCCCTATGACGCGCTCATGGACCCCTACGACCCCGGCCGTCGCTCCGCCCAGGTGCAAAGCCTGTTCGACGACCTGGAGCCCTTCCTCCGCGATGCCCTGCCCAGGGTGCTGGAGCGCCAGGCCCGCGAACCCGCGCCGCGCTTGCCGCCCGGCCCGTTCCCGGCGGAGAAGCAACGCGAACTCGGCCGCCGCCTGATGGCCGCGGTCGGCTATGATTTCCGGCATGGCCGCCTCGACGATACCATCCACCCGTTCTCGACCGGCTCCCGCGACGACGCCCGCGTCACCGCCCGCTGGGACGAGGCCGACTTCACCTCCGGCCTGATGGCGGTGCTGCATGAGACCGGGCACGCGCTCTACACCCGCGGCAAGAACCGCGACTGGGGCTGGCAGCCGGTCGCCTCGCACCGCGGCATGACCCTGCACGAAAGCCAGTCGCTCTGCCTGGAAATGCAGGTCGGTCGCTCCCGCGCCTTTACCGGCGTCTGGGCACCGATGGCGCGCGAGGTGTTCAGCGGCGACGGCCCGCTCTGGGATGCCGACAACCTCTACCGCTGGGCGACGCGGGTGGAGCCGGGCTTCATCCGGGTCGATGCCGACGCGGTCACCTACCCGCTGCATATCATCCTGCGCTTCCGCCTGGAGCAGCACCTGGTCGACGGCTCGCTGGACCCGGCGGACGTGCCGGAGGCCTGGAATGCGGAGATGCAGCGCCTGCTGGGCGTCACGCCGCCGAACCTTTCGCTCGGCTGCCTGCAGGACATGCACTGGTACGACGGCGCGTTCGGCTATTTCCCCACCTACAGCCTGGGCGCCATGGCGGCCGCGCAACTGTTCCAGGCAGCGGAAAAGGCCGAACCCGGCCTGCACGACGCCCTCGCCAAGGGCGATGCCGGGCCGGTCGTCGCCTGGATGCGTGCCCATGTGCATGCGGTCGGCTGCCTCTACGAGCCGGACGAACTGCTTGCCACGGCCACCGGCAGCCCGCTCTCGGTCGACGCCTTCAAACGGCATATCCGGACGCGCTACCTGGACGGCGCTTGATCCCGCTACAGAAAAATCCAACATATATGCAGTTGAGCGGGACGGATTGCACCAGCGTTTGGGAGCGTATTGTATGCCTGTAACCTTAAACAGACGTGGCGTTCTTTGGGGCGTGCTCGGCTCTGGCTTCTTGCTAGCCGGCTGTGTCCCGGATCGCAGATACAACCGCTATCCGGTCCACGACTATCGGGACTATCCGCCGCCGAACTATGTCTGGATCTACACCCGCCCCTTGCCGCACGAGAACACGCGCGACCGCTACCGCAGGGAATTGCGCCTGCGCGACGAGGCCCGCCGGGATTCCGAGCGCCGCGAGCAGCAAAGGCGGGAATTGGAGCGGCGGCGGCAGGCCGATCGCGACCGGTACACACAGTCGCAACGCGACCGGCAACGGCGCGAGGAGGAAGAGCGACGCCGATCCCGCGACCGCTATGATCGCACCGACCGCAATCGCGTCCAGCGCCGGCCGATCGACGAGGACGACCCCGACCAGCGCTACAACCGGCAGCAAGAGTTCCGCGACCAAAATCAGGACCGAAACCGCCAGCGGGACTATGACGGCCGTCGCGACCAGCGCCGGCGGGATAACCAGGACGACGATGACGACCGCCGTCGCTATCGGGAGTCCCGCTGACAGCGGCCCGGGCCAGGCTTGACCCTCAAGCTTGGCCGACCGCTCCCGCCCTGCGCGCCGGGGAGCATTGTTCGTTACCGGGCCCGGTGATGCCCGCCATGGTGACCGCCCCCAAAGCCGCCATGATGGCCTCCATAGTGACCGCCATGGTGGCCCCCCTCATGGTGGTCAAACCCTCCATGGTGATTGTAATAACCATGATGGTCGCCATGGTGATACCGATGGTGGTCATGATGGTAATAACCGTGGTGATCACCATAATAGTAGTAATGGTCGTCCCCGTACCAACCATCCCAACCGGCGCCCTCGTCGAACCGGCCCCAGTCGTGAACGTAGGTGGTTCGGCACGATGACAGAGCCATTCCGATGAACAATACCGATAACACCCCTCTGATCCGGCCGGACATTTTGAACACAGACACTCTCCTTTCAGACCCATAGGCGTTCGGCTGCGGCACCCTTTCGGGCCCGACCTTATATTCGCTACCATGATAACGCAATCGCCCTTGCAAAGGCACTGCCGGCGGAAGTCCCGACGTCCCCGCGACCCCGCGGCACGCTCGACAGCGACGCCGCCGCACGGCATATCCACACGCCAAACGGTGCCGGATCGTTTCCCGTCGCCGCGCGCGCAACCCTGCCGCCGGCATCCGACGACCACCGCGCCAACACCAGGGCCGCCATCGCCCGGCCCGCAACCGGAAATGCGTTGATGCCCATGCGCTATATCTCGACCCGCGGCCAGGCGCCGAGCCTGGGCTTTGCCGATGTCACCCTCGCCGGCCTCGCCAGCGACGGCGGCCTCTATGTGCCGGAGTCCTGGCCCCGGGTTTCGGCCGAGACCCAGCGCGTCTGGCGCAATCTCTCCTATCCCGACCTGGCCGTCGAACTGATGCGCCCCTTCCTGGGCGGCGAGATTTCGGATGCCGCCTTCGCGCGCATGGTCCACGAGGCCTACGCCACGTTCGAGCACCCGGCCGTCGCACCGCTGCACCAGCTCGACGCCAATCTCTGGCTGCAAGAGCTGTTTCACGGGCCCACCCTGGCGTTCAAGGATGTGGCGCTGCAACTGCTGGGCCGCCTGTTCGACCACATCCTGGCCGAGCGCGGCCGGCGCATCACCATTGTCGGCGCCACCTCCGGCGACACCGGCTCCGCCGCCATCGAGGCCTGCCGCGACCGCGACGCCATCGACATTTTCATCCTGTTCCCCCAGGGCCGCGTCTCGCCGGTACAGCAGCGCCAGATGACGACGGTTGCCAGCGGCAATGTCCATTGCATCGCCGTCGACGGCACGTTCGACGACTGCCAGGACCTGGTGAAAGCGCTGTTCGCCGACACGGGCTTCCGCGACGAGGTCAACCTGTCGGCCGTCAACTCGATCAACTGGGCCCGCGTCATGGCCCAGACGGTCTATTACGCCTTCGCCGCCCTGCAACTGGGCGCGCCGGACCGGAGCATCGACGTCGCCGTGCCCACCGGCAATTTCGGCAACATTTTCGCCGCCTATGGCGTGAAACAGATGGGCTTCCCCATCGAACGCCTGATCGTCGGCTCGAACCGGAACGACATTCTGACCCGCTTCTTCCAGGCCGACGACATGAGCCTGCGCGCGGTCGAGCCCAGCCTGTCGCCGTCCATGGACATCCAGGTTTCGTCGAACGTGGAGCGCCTGTTGTTCGACCTCTACGACCGCGACGGCCGCGCCACGGCGGAGGCACTGGCAGAACTGCGCGCCAATGGCCGCCTGGCGCTGGGCGAGAACCGCCACGCCGCCGCCAAGGCCACGTTCAGCGCCGCCAGCTTCGATGACGCGGCGACGCTGGCCGGCATCGCCCGCTGGCGCCAGCAGGCGGGCTACACGCTCGACCCGCACTCCGCCGTCGGCGTGCTCGCGGCCGAGGCCTGCGCCCCCGAGCGACCGCGCCCGCTCGTGGTCGGCGCCACCGCCCACCCGGCCAAATTCCCGGACGCGGTGGAGCGGGCCACCGGCCAGCGCCCGCCCCTGCCCGACCGCCTCGCCGACCTGTTCGAGCGGCCGGAGCGGCTCACGGACCTGCCCAACGACCTGGGCGCGTTGCAGACCCTGGTGCGCGAACGCCGCCGCGGCTGAACCCCGTTACCGACCACGCCAGCAGCGTTCCCCCTGCAAGCGTTGCCTTTTCTTTCGGCGCCAACCCGTTTTAGGGTAACGCCCGCGGCGCATTCCGGCCGCCGGAGGAACTGGGCGCATGACCGCTGACCAGGCGATCCTGTTCGCGATTCTCGGCATCGTCTTCGGCTTGTTGATCTGGGGACGGTGGCGGTACGACGTGGTCGCGTTCGGCGCACTCGTCGCGTGCCTGCTGCTGGGCGTGGTGCCGGTGGAGGATGCCTTCACCGGCTTCGGCCATCCCGCCACCGTGATTATCGGCCTGGTGCTGATCGTCAGCGCCGGCCTCTCCACCTCCGGCGCCGTCGAATTGCTGGCGCACTGGACCGTCCGCAGCGGCCGGGCGCTGTTCGCGCATATCGGCATCATGGCGGCGTTGTCGGCGGTGCTGTCGGCGGTGATGAACAATGTCGCCGCCCTCGCCCTGCTGATGCCGGTGGATTTGCAGGCGGCCAAGGCGGCGAAGCGCAGCCCGGCGCTGTCGCTGATGCCGCTGTCGTTCGCCTCGATCCTGGGCGGCATGGTCACGCTGATCGGCACGCCGCCGAACATCGTCGTCGCCGCCTATCGCGGCGAGGCGCTCGGCGAGAGCTTCGGCATGTTCGCCTTCACTCCGGTCGGCCTGTCGCTGGCGGTGATCGGCGTCGTCTACGTCGCCCTGATCGGCTGGCGACTGATCCCGAAGAGCGCCGGCACCAACGGCGACACCACCTCGCTGCTCCAGGTCCGCGACTATGTCGCCGAATTGCAGGTGCCGGAGGAAGCGGACAGCATCGGCCTCACCTGGGCGGAGGTGCGCGACGTGGTGGAAGAGGCCGACGGTCAGGTGCTGGGCCTGATCCGTGGCGGCAGCCGCGTGCCGATCTTCGCCAACTACACCCGGCTGGAGGCCGGCGACCACCTGACGATCCAGGCCGGCCCGGAGGAGTTGGACACCATCGCCGGCAAGCTGGGCCTGGTCTATCCGGAAGACTGGGCCGAGAAGGACCTGCTGGACGAGGGCGCACAACAACTGGCGGAAGTGGTGTTGCCGCAGGATGCGCCGGTGATCGGCCAGAATGCGGCCTCGCTGAATCTGGGTGCGCTGACCGGCATCCGCCTGCTGGGCCTCTCCCGCCAGGGCCAGCGCGTGCGCGAACGGGTGCGCCAGGTGCGGTTGCAGGGCGGCGACGTGCTGTTGCTGCTGGGCCCGACCAAGACCCTGCCGGACGCCATTACGCGGCTCGGCGCGCTGCAACTGGCCGAGCGCGGCCTGCAGGTGGTGCGGCGCGAAAAGGCCGGGCTCGCCGTGGCGCTGTTCGCCGCCGCCATCCTCGCCGCCAGCCTGGGCCTGGTCTATCTGCCGGTGGCGCTGGCCGCAGTGGT
Source organism: Alphaproteobacteria bacterium (assembly GCA_020638555.1). NCBI lineage: Bacteria > Pseudomonadati > Pseudomonadota > Alphaproteobacteria > Alphaproteobacteria bacterium. The sequence continues at coordinate 311,646 of JACKII010000004.1, forward strand.
CGTCGCCTATATCGCCTTCGGCATCGTGCCGCCGGCCAGGGTCTACACCTCGGTCGAATGGCCGGTGATCGTCCTGCTCGCCTCCATGATCCCCATTGGCGTCGCGCTGGAGGAAAGCGGCGGCACCGCGCTGATCGCCGACGGCATCGTCTCGCTGACCACCGGCCAGCCCGGCTGGGTGGTGCTGACCCTGCTGATGGCAGTGACGATGACGCTCTCGGACGTGATGAACAACACCGCCACCGCGGTGATCGCAGCACCGGTGGCGGTGGAGGTGGCAAGCCGGCTGGACGCGAACCCCGACCCGTTCCTGATGGCGGTGGCCGTCGCTTCCTCCTGCGCCTTCCTCACGCCCATCGGCCACAAGAACAACCTGCTGATCCTCGGGCCCGGCGGCTATCGCTTCGGCGACTACTGGCGCATGGGCCTGCCGCTGGAACTGTTGATCGTCGCCGCCGGCGTGCCGCTGCTGCTGCTGTTCTGGCCGCTGTAGGCGCTCGGCGACTCCCGCCGACACCGGCCCCGGGTCGTGGCTACGCCCCGCCCGGGGAACACCGGAGGCTTAGCGTGAAGGTGCCGACCTCGCCCATCGCGGAGGGTTTCCCGGACGGCGCGGGGCGCCGATCCGGGATCGGCCGCTCTCGGCGAACACCGGCGCTCGTGTCGAGACCGCCGGTGCCCCCCGAGAGCCGTTGGCGGCCGCCTCAGCCCTGCACCTTGTCCTGGGTTTTGGTGTCGAAGTCGCTGGCATCGTGACGCTCGTGCAACTGGTCCTCCGGCGGGCCGTGCAGGCGGTTGACCTTGCGGCCGCGGATCACCGCCGGGCGCGCGGCGATCTCCTCCTGCCAGCGGTTGACGTTCTTGTAAGTGTGCGCTTCCAGGAACTCGGCCGCGCCATAGACCTGATTCTTCACCAGCGCGCCATACCAGGGCCAGACCGCCATATCGGCGATGGAGTAATCCTCGCCGGCCAGGAACCGGTTGTCCGCCAGGCGCTGGTCCAGCACGTCGAGCTGGCGCTTCACCTCCATGGTGAACCGGTTGATCGGATACTCCATCGGCTCCGGCGCATAGGCGTAGAAGTGGCCGAAGCCGCCGCCCAGATAGGGCGCGCTGCCCATCTGCCAGAACAGCCAGGAGAGCGCCTCCGGCCGCACCGTCGGGTCCGTCGGCAGGAAGGCGCCGAATTTCTCGGCCAGATGCAGCAGGATCGCGCCGCTCTCGAACACGCGCACCGGCTTGGCGCCGCTGCGGTCCAGCAATGCCGGGATTTTCGAGTTCGGGTTGATCGCGACGAAGCCGCTGCCGAACTGGTCGCCATCGCCGATGACGATGGGCCAGGCGTCGTATTCGGCGCCGCTATGGCCCGCCGCCAGCAGTTCCTCGAACATGATGGTGACCTTGACACCATTCGGCGTCGCCAGCGAGTAGAGCTGGAACGGGTGCGTGCCGACCGGCAATTCCTTCTCGGTCTGGGCGCCGGCGGTGGGGCGGTTGATGCTGGCAAAGCGGCCGCCGGACGGCTGCTCCCATTTCCAGACTTTGGGCGGGGTGTAGCTCATGGGGAACCTCTCCTCGGATCTAACTGTCGCGGCAGATGTAAGCGCAAAGCGCGGCATTTGCACAGGGCGATTGCCGCCACACGGGACCCTTGCACCGTCTGCAACGATGCGCATGGTCCGTCATCGCGTTCCGAACATCCGGTCGCCGGCGTCGCCCAGGCCGGGCACGATATAGCCGTGGTCGTTCAGCCGCTCGTCGATGGCGGCGGTGAACACCGGCACGTCGGGATGCGCCGCCCGGAACCGCGCCACGCCTTCCGGCGCCGCCACCAGGCAGAGCAGCCGCAGGTCGCGTGCGCCCCGTTCCTTCAGCCGCCCAACCGCCGCCGCCGCCGAATTGCCGGTCGCCAGCATCGGGTCGATCGCCACCACCAGCCGCTCGGCCAGATCGTCCGGCGTCTTGCAGTAATACTCCACCGCCTCCAGGCTTTGCGGGTCGCGATAGAGGCCGATATGCGCCACCCGCGCGGCGGGCACCAGGCTCAGAATCCCGTCGCAGAAGCCCAGGCCCGCCCGCAGGATCGGCGCCAGCACCAGCTTCTTGCCCGCCAGCATCGGCGCCTGCATGGCGGCCACCGGCGTTTCGATCGGCACCGTCGTCATCTCCAGGTCGCGCAGCACCTCATAGGCCATGAGCATGCCGATTTCCTGGCAGAGCCGCCGGAATTCCGCCGTGCCGGTGGCGCGGTCGCGCATCAGGCTGAGCTTGTGCTGCACCAGGGGATGGTCGATCACGGTGAGCGGGGCGGCATCGGGCATGGCGGCGGGTCCTTGTCGGTGGGTAACGGCGGGGGGCGGCGGCGGCCCAGCCTACCGCCTCCGCCGCGCCAGTCCTACCGGAGCCGGCTGCCACATCGCGCCGGGCCGGGTTGCAGCGGCAGCGAAAACCGTGTTCCCCTGCTCGGCCAACGCATCACCGCCAACGCCACCATCGGAGGATCGCCCGCCATGACCGCTCCCCAGTCCACCCAGGTTGCGGGGCTCTATCGCCGCCGCATCGGCGATGTCGTCGTCACCGCCATTTCCGACGGCTATATCGACGCCCCGTTCGCCGCCCTGCAAAGCATCAGCGAGGCCGACGCCGACGCCATCCTGCGCCAGAGCTTCCGGCCGTCGCCGCCGCGCATCAACGTCAACACCTACCTGATCCAGTCCGGCGGCCGCACCGCCATCGTCGACACCGGCTCCGGCGACACGATGGGGCCGACGCTGGGGCATTTGTTCGACCTGATCGGCGAGTGCGGCGTGACGACGGCCGAGGTCGACACGGTGCTGCTGACCCACATGCACCCGGACCACTCCAACGGCCTGACCGCCGCCGACGGCACCAAGCTCTTCCCGAATGCCGAGATCGTGGTGGGCGAGGCGGACGTGAAGCACTGGCACGACGACGGCGCCCGCTCGCGCGCGCCCGAAAGCCAGCAGACCCGCTATTTCGACACCGCCCGCGCCCAGATCGCGCCCTACCGGGACCAGCGCAAGAACGCGGCCGGCTCGCCCTTCCCGAACGTGACCGCCGTGCCCCTGAACGGCCACACGCCGGGCCATACCGGCTATCTGGTCGAATCGAATGGCGAGGCGCTGCTGATCTGGGGCGACATCTGCCACGTGCCGGATATCCAGGTGCGCCGGCCGGAGGTCACCATGGCCTTCGACACCGACCCGCAGGCGGCCATCGCCGCCCGCAAGCGCGCCTTCGACATGGCCGCAAGCGACCGGCTGCTGGTCGCCGGCATGCACCTGCATTTCCCCGGCTTCTCCTACATGAGCCGCGAGGCCGACGGCTACCGCCTGATCCCGGAAGCCTGGGTGTTCTGACGCCCTCGTCCGAATCCCGACCGCCCTGGTCCCCGGCAGTGGCGGATTGCCCTGAACCCCGGAGGTGGCGGAGCCGCCGTCCGGGGCCGGTGTCCTCCTTCGAACACCATCGCGGCCGGTGTTCGAGCCCGCCGGCCGATCCCGGCCCTCGCCTCCGGCTCGGCCGGGAAACACAGACGTTTTGGGCTCCGGGCCCATTTCTCCCCGCCGCGCCCCTGTTCCCCGGAGGGGGCGGAGCCGCCGTCCGGGGCCGGTGTCATCCTTCGGACACCGCCCCCGCCGGTGTTCGCACCCGCCGGCAGATCCCGGCCCTCGCCTCCGGCTCGGCCGGGAAAGTGCCTCAGCCGGCCCGGAAGCGGGCGTCGCGCCAGGCGATGGCGGCCTTCAGGCCCTCCGCGTCGCGGATACGGGCGAATTCCCGCTTCTCCGGGCTGCTGCCGGAGTTCAACAGCACGTCGATGTCGAGGCTCGTGCGCAGGGCCGACGACAGGCCCATCGCCTCGTAGGAACGGTTGATCGCCTGCTTGGTCAGCCGCACCGAGCGGGTGGAGGCGCGGGCCATTTCGGCGGCCAGGCCCTGCGCCTTCGCCACCACCTCGCCCTCCGGCACGACGTGATTGACGATGCCCAGGCGCAGCGCATCCGCCGCGCTGACCTTGTCGTTGCCGGTCAGCAGCAACTCCTTCGCCGCTTTCGGCCCGGCCACCCAGGGCAGCAGCATGGCGATGACGCCGGTGCCGAAGCGCACCTCCGGCTCGCCGAACCGGGTGCCCTCGGCGGCCACGGTCACGTCGCAGGCGAGCGCCAGCTCGAACGCGCCGGCCAGGCAAAACCCGTGCACCGCCGCAATCGTCGGCTTGGCGGAATGCCAGAACTGCATGATGAAGTCGAACTGCAGGCCCATCTGCGCCTCCCAGTCCTCGACCGCGTCCATCTTGCGCGACGCCGCCGCCTTCAGGTCGAAGCCGGCCGAGAAGGCCCGCCCCTCGCCGCGCACGATGATGACCTCGACGGCAGCGTCGGCGTTCAGGTCGCGCACCGCCGCCAGGGTCTCGTGCATCAGTTCGTTGTGGAAGGCGTTCAACACGCGCGGCCGGTTGAAGGCGATGGTGGCGACGGGGCCGTCGCGCTCGACCAGAATGTGTTCGTAGGTCATGGGCGTTCCTCACAGGGTTTCGGGATTGGTCCCCGGTCTTAGCCCACCCCCAGCAGGATCAACAGCGCCGATGTGGTCAGCACCGAAAGCCCGGTGGTGACGATGATCAGCGACGAGGTGCGCCGCGTGTAGCAATCGTATTGCTGCGCGATCACGAACGCCACCGCCCCCACCGGCAGGCCCGCCAGGATAACCGCGCCTTCGGCCCAGCCGGGGGCGACGTCGAACACATAGCGCACCATCACCCAGGTGCAGAGCGGCTGCACGCCCAGCTTCAGCAGCGTCACCCAGCCGACCTCGCCCAGCCCGCTCAGCAGCGAGAACCCGGTCAGCGACAGGCCCAGCGCGAACAGCGCCGCCGGCCCCGCCGCCGACGCCATCAGGTCGAGGAAATTGCCGATGGGTGTCGGGATCGGCAGTTGCAACACCGACGCCGCCATGCCCGCCGCAATCGCGATCAGCAGCGGGTTTCGCACCAGAACGCCGGTCACCTGCCGCACCACGCGCAGCGCCGACGAGCCGCTGGCCCGGCTCGCCTCCAGTGTCGCGATGGTGGCGCCGACCATCAGCGCAATGCCCAGCAAGGTCGCGACAATGGCCGGCATGGCGCCGTCCTTGCCGAAGGCGGTCAGGAACAACGGGATGCCCATATAGGACGTGTTCGGATAGATCGCGTTCAGGCTGTAGAGCGCGAACATGTCCGGCCGATGCCGCAGCCAGAGCCGGTTCGCGGCGAACGCCAGCGCCAGGGTCAGCGCCGCGCCGGCCAGGAAGGCCGCGATGAACGGACCGTTGAGCACGTCGGCAATCGGCTGGCGCGCCGGAAAGGCGAACAGCACCGGCGGCAGGGCGAAATAATAGACGAACCGGTTCAGTGCCACCGCCGACTCCGGCCCCAGCACGCGAAACCGCCCGGCCAGATAGCCGGCGGCAATGATGGCGAAGACCGGGAAAACGACGTTGATCAGAACCGTCATGCGGCGGTTGCCTCTGCTCTGGCACCGGGGGAGGAATGATGCGGCACAGCCCTAGCCGGCGATGGCGAGGCCCAGCAGGGCGGCGACCGGCGTCAGCACCACGCCCAGCGAATAGCGGCGCACGGTCAGCGACCAGCCCGCCAGCGGAATGTCGTAGAGCAGCAGGCGCTGCGCGTTCATCATCATCCAGGCGTTGAGCAGCGCCAGCATCTGCGCCTCGCCGGCATTGGCGCTCAGCAGGGCCGCCACCACCGGCAGGATCAGCATCGGCCCGGTCGGCATCAACGCGCCGAAGGCCGCCGCGATCATCGCGCCGCCGAAGCCGGAGTCGGCGCCGACCCAGTGGCCGATCTCCTCGCTCGGCAGCAATTGCGCGACGAAGCCGGCGGAGACGATGGCCGGGATGATGACCGGGATCAGAAAAATCGCCTGGCGCTTGGAAATGCCCAGCGCCTCCGACAGCTTGCGGTCCGGGTGCAGCCACACCGCCAGGGCGAGCCCGATGGCGGCCGCCACCAGAATGAGAGTGGAAACGCTCATGCCTCGCCCCGCCTCACGTCCGGTCGATGCGCGGCCAGACGCGCTCGGGCCAGAGCCAGCGCACCAGCAGCCCCGCCACGATGGGCAGCGGCAGCGCCGCCAGCAGGCGCATGGAGGCCAGATGCTCGCCCAGGAACGACACCTCCCAGACCAGGAAGCGGTTCATGCCCAGCACGCTCCACGACATTATGAAGGTGACGACGGCCCCCACCTCGGCGCCGAAGCGGATCAGCATGGCCGCGATGGGATAGATCACCCACGGCCCGCCCGGCGCCAACGCGCCGGCGACCAGGCCGATGGCGATGCCCTTCAGGCCGGCATCGCGGCCCATATGCTTCGCCACCCAGTCGCGCGGCACCAGCACGGTCAGGAAGCCGTAGATGAACACGCCCAGCGCCATGCGCGGCACCGCCGTGACCATCAAACCCCAGTCCTCGGTCAGGATGCGCAGAACCGTGTCGAACCCGTACAAATACCAGCAAAGGCCGCCGCTGACGGTCATCAGCGACAGCGCGAAAATCGCAGGCCCGCGCCGGTTCGGTTTGGCGGGCGGCTTGGCGGGAGGCAGATCGGAAGCGGTCATCGGCCCTTGTTACTTCCCCTTCCGCCGCGGCGATAGCGGGCAACACACCGCGCCCGGCAGGCGGTCACCCGCGGCCCTGCCCTATTCCGCCGCCTTGCTGCCGGCAGCGAGGGCGCCCAGCACCTCGTCCGTATGCTCGCCCAGCTTCGGCGAGGCAAAGCGGATCGGCGGCCGCTCGCCATCCAGGGTGATCGGCAGCCCGTTCAGGCGGAAATCGCGGCCCGGCACCGGCAGCACCATGCCCACCGCCGCCAATTGCTCCGAGCGCGACAGCGCCGGCAGGTCGTTCACCGGCGAGCACGGCACGCCCACGGCCTCCAGCTTCGCAATCCAGGCGGCACAGGTGTCGGTCCGCAGCACCTCGGCGATGAGGGGGATCAGCACGTCCCGGTTGTCGCTCCGCGCCGCCGGCTGGTTGAAGCGGGCGTCCTCGCACCATTCCGGCTTGCCCACTGCGGCGGCGAATTTCAGGAACAACCGGTTGTTGCCGGCGGCGAGGCAGATCGGCCGGTCCGCGGTCTCGAACGTCTGGTAGGGCACCAGATTCGGTGAGGCCGCACCGGTGCGCACCGGCGTCTCGCCGGTGTAGTTGTAGGCGTTCAGCGGGTTGTTGACCCAGTGCACCGCACTTTCGAACAGCGAGCAGCCAATGACCTTGCCCTTGCCGGTGTGGCGTCGCTCCTCCAGCGCCGCCAGCGCGCCGATGACGGCCCACATGCCGGTGGCGGTGTCGTTGATCGCCGGGGCGCAGAAGGTCGGCGGGTCCTCGGCCCGGCCGGTGAGCGTCATCACCCCGCCATAGGCCTGGGCCAGCGGGTCCATGCCCGGATGGTGCTTCAGCGGCCCCGCGTCGCCGAAGGCGGAAATCTGGCAATAGATCAGGCGCGGATTGACCGCCAGCAGGTCCTGGCCGCCAAAGCCCCCGGCATCGGCCACGCCGGGGCGCAGATTCTGGATGCAGATATCGGCCGCACGGATCAGGGCATAGAGCTTGTCCAGATCGTCCTTCGCCTTCAGGTCCAGCACCACCGACTTTTTCGAGCGGTTGGTGGCGTTGAACATCAGCGAGGCATCCTCCGTCGCCATCACGCCCCAGAGCCGGGCGTCGTCGCCGCCATTCGGCTTCTCGATCTTCACCACGTCGGCGCCCAGATCGGCCAGGATCACGCCCGAAAGCGGGCCGGCCAGAGCCTGGCCGATCTCGACGACTTTGATACCCTCCAAGGGCAAACGAACGGTGGTCATGGGGCTTCCTTCCGGAGAATCTCGGTATTGCCGACGAGAATACGCACCGGCCGCCAACCGCGCCATCCCCGAAAGGGGGCTGGCTTTCCCCGCGCGACGGTGATGTAGTTTCGGGCAACGCGCAGCCGCGCCCCACCGCACGAGGACCCGCCCATGTCGTACGAAACCATCGAAGTCCGCCCGGTCACCCCGACCATCGGCGCGGAAATCCACGGCGTGAAACTGTCCGAGCCGCTCGGCAACCAGCAGTTTCAGGAGATCCACGACGCGCTGATGCAACACCAGGTCGTGTTCTTCCGCGACCAGGACATGACCCTGGAGCAACACAAGGATTTCGGCCGCCGCTTCGGTCCTTTGCACATCCATCCCTCGGCACCGGGGCCGGAGGGCCACCCGGAAATCCTGCGCATCCACGCCGACGAGAACTCCAAGCAGGTCGCGGGTCATCGCTGGCATTCGGACGTGAGTTGCGATCCGGAGCCGCCCATGGGCTCGATCCTGCACCTGCACACGGTGCCGCCCACCGGCGGTGACACGCTGTTCGCCAGTTCCGCCGCCGCCTACGAGGCGCTGAGCGAGCCGATGAAGGCCTTTCTCGGCGGTCTCACCGCCCGCCATGATGGCACGCCGAACTATCACCGCCGCGCCCGGGTCGACGGGCGGGTCGATACCAAGCAATACCCGTCCGCCGACCACCCGGTGATCCGCACCCATCCGGTGACGGGCCGCAAGGGCATTTTCGTCAACCCGGTATTCACCCAGGACATTGTCGGCATCCCCGAGGACGAGAGCAAAGCCATCCTCGAATTCCTCTATGCCCATAACCGGAAAGAGCAGTTCGTCTGCCGCTTCTCGTGGGAGAAGGATTCCGTGGCCTTCTGGGACAACCGGGCGGTGCAGCATCTGGCGATGTGGGATTACTTCCCGCAGGTGCGCAGCGGCAATCGCGTCACCGTCGCCGGCGACAAGCCGTACTGAGCCCCATGGCGATCATCCCGGCAGACTTCCGCTTCGAGCGCGGCCCCTATCACCACACCTTCACCGCCATCGGCCGCTGCCCGCGCACCGGCCGGCTCGGCATTGGCGTGGCGACCGGCGAGATGGGGGTGGGCGGGCGCGTGCCGTTCATCGTGCCGAATATCGGCGCCGTGGCGACCCAGGCGAACACCGACCCGCGCCTCGGCCCGCTCGCCTGCCGCCTGCTGGACCTCGGCTATCCGGCGGCGCGGGTGCTGGCGGAGCTGGAAGCGAGTGACCCCTATATCGGCTACCGCCAGCTCGGCCTTGTCGACCGCTGGGGCCACACCGCCGTGCGCACCGGCGAGCACAACTCGGCCTGGGCCGGCCACCGCGCCGGCCCCGGCTGGATCGCCATGGGCAACGCCCTGACCGCCGAAGACGTGGTCGCCGCCATGGCCGACGCGCTTGCCGTCAGCGAGGCGGAGGATCTGGAGACTCGCCTGATGCGCGCGGCCGAGGCCGGCGCCGCCGCCGGCGGCCAGCCGGACGGCCAGCGCTCCGCCGCGCTCTTGGTGTACGAGACGGCGGGCTTCGCCATCGTCAACCTGCGCGTCGACGAGAACCCGAACCCGACAGCGGAACTGCGCCGCCTGTTCGACAAGCTTTACCCGCTGATCCCCTACTACCGCGAGCGCCCGGACAACCCGACCATCGGCCGGGTGCGCGACTGGGCCAAGGCCCACGGCATCGACTTCTGAGGCCGGCCTACCGCCATTGGGGCCGCTCTACGGCCACCGCCCCGTGCCTGACACGGGGTCCATGCCTGAGACTCGGCAACGGGTTCGCATTGGGGGAGACAGGCTCGGAAGGAGGCCCCGGCTCAAGGCCGGGGAAGCAAGAGCGGCCGGGGACAGCATCGACTTCTGAGGCCACTCTCTCCACCGCCCCGTGCCTGACACGGGGCCCATGCCTGAGATTCGACAACGGGTTCGCTTTGTGGGAGACAGCCTCGGAAGGGGGGCCCGGCTCAAGGCCGGGGAAGCAAGAGCGGGTTCTTTTCCCGCTGGCTCACCACCCCATCTTCCCTGTCCCCGCGAAAGCGGGGACCCATGCCTGAGAGACCAACACAGAGTCCCTGTCCTGTGAGAAGCTCTCAGGCATGGGCTCCCGCTTGCGCGGGAGATGGGGTAGGAGAGTGGGTCAACCCGTGCCGAAAGCGCTCCAAAAGAAGCCAGGGCTGCGATGCGGTCAAGGTCCAACAGGCAAGAGGCACCCAACCTCCCCTGCACCCGTCCTACCGCATGTCGATATCCAGCCCCAGGTCCAGGCTTTTGGCGCTGTGGGTGAGCCAGCCGGCGGAGATCAGATCGACGCCGCTGGCGGCAATCGCCGGCACACTCTCCAGCGTGATGCCGCCGGAGGCCTCGGCGACGGCGCGGCCGTCGATAATGCCCACCGCCTCGCGCAGCACATCGGGTGGCATGTTGTCCAGCAACACCGCGTCCGGCGCCGCGGTCATGGCGTCCCGCAACTGGTCGAGCGTATCCACCTCGATCTCGATCTTGACCAGATGGCCGATGCGCTCGCGCGCCCGCTGCACCGCGACGGCGACGCCGCCAGCCAGCGCCACGTGGTTGTCCTTGATCAGCACGGCGTCATCCAGGCCGAAGCGGTGATTGGCGCCGCCGCCGGCGCGCACCGCCGCCTTTTCCAGAAACCGCAGGCCGGGCGTGGTCTTGCGGGTGCAGGTGATGCGGGCCCTGGTGCCCTTCGCTGCCTCCACCAGTTCCGCCGTAGCACTGGCGATGCCGGAGAGGTGGCAGAGAAAGTTCAGCGCCACCCGCTCCGCCGAGAGCATGGCCCGGCCGGAGCCGGCAATGCGCATGACGACGTCGCCGGGCGCGACCGGGCTGCCGTCCGGCCGCACGATCTCGCACTTCATATCCGGCGCCAGCAGGCGGAAGGCCAGCGCCGCCACGGTGACGCCGGAGACGACACCGGGCTTGCGCGAGGCAATCACCGCCTCCGCCATCTGGCCGTCCGGCACCAGCGCATCGGTGGTGATGTCGCCGGCGCGGCCCAGGTCTTCCAGCAGCGCCGCGCGCACCACCGGCTCGATCATCACGTCCGGCAGGGCGGAGGTCGGGCTTGCCATGACGGGAGGCTCCTCAGACGACGGCCAGCATGCGTTCGACCGCGGCGCGGGCGCGGGCGGCCACGTCCGGGTCGACCTCGACCACCGGCTGCATGGTCTCCAGCGCGCGCCGGATCTTGCCGAGCGTGATGCGCTTCATGTGCGGGCAGAGGCCGCAGGACTTCACGAACTCCACCTCCGGCAGTTCGGCGGCGATATTGCTGCTCATGGAGCACTCGGTCAGCAGCAGCACCCGCGGCGGCTTCTGCGTGCGGACATAGTCGGTCATCTCCGCCGTCGAGCCGGCAAAGTCCGCCGCGGCGATCACGTCCGGCGGGCATTCCGGGTGCGCGACGACCACCACGTCGTCCATGGTATCGCGGAAGGTCTGGATGTCCTCGCCGGAGAACTCCTGGTGCACCTCGCACTTGCCCTTCCAGGTCAGGATTTCCACGTCGGTCTTGGTGGAGACGTAATGGGCCAGATACTCGTCCGGGATGCACAACACCCGCGGCACGCCCAGGGACTCGATCACCTTGATGACATTGCCCGACGTGCAGCAGATGTCGGATTCCGCCTTCACCTCGGCGGAGGTGTTGACATAGGTGACCACCGGCACGCCCGGATACTTGGCCTTCAGGTCGCGCACGTCCTGGCCGGTGATCGAGGACGCCAGCGAACAGCCGGCCTCCATATCCGGCATCAGCACGGTCTTTTCCGGGTTCACCAGCTTGGCGGTCTCGGCCATGAAATGGACGCCGGCCAGCACGATCACGTCCGCGTCCGACTTGGCCGCCTCGCGCGCCAGCGCCAGGCTGTCGCCGACAATGTCGGCCACGCCGTGGAAAATCTCCGGCGACTGGTAGTTGTGGGCCAGCACGATGGCGTTGCGCTCGCGCTTCAGCCGGTTGATGGCGTCGATTTCCGGCGCGAACAACTGCCACTCGACGCTGGGGATCATGTCCTTCAGCTTGGCATAGATGGGCGCGGTGCGGGCCTCCACCTGCGGGGTAAACGGCAGGCGGGCAGGGCGGGTCAGAGCTTCAGCAACGGGCATGAGGCGCTCCTTTTGCTCTAATTGAGCATTATGCAGTCCAAAAAAAACCGCTCGAACGAGAGTTATACTCGGTTTGAGCATATGCTGCGTAGAAGAATAGGTTGTGCAACAAAAGTGTCAAGTCACATTTGCTCAGAAAGAGAAAAACAACCGCATCGGCGGCCGCTTCGGGCGTGTCAGAGCGCCCCCGGCCGTCGGCCGGCGCTGACGCGCAGGCCCGGCGCCGGCCGCTCCAGCAGCACGTCCTCGCGGAAGCGCATCAGCTTGGCCGGGCGGCCGCCGGTGTCCGTCGCGACGCCGCCGGTGTCCTCTACCAGGTTCTGCTGCTCGACCAGTCGACGGAAATTCTGCTTGTGCAGGGCAATGCCGGAGAGCGCCTCGGCCGTGCGCTGCAATTGCGACAGGGTGAAATCGGGCGGCATCAACTCGAACAGCACCGGGCGGTACTTGATCTTGGCGCGCAGGCGGCTGATGGCGGTGGCGGCGATGCGGCGGTGGTCGGCCGCCAGCGACACGCCAAAGGTCGCCCCCTGGGTGCGCGGCGGCGGCGCCTCGCGGTCGCGGAAGGCCTCGTCGACCAGCCCCGCCGAATACAGCATCTCGTAGCGTTCCAGCGCCCGTTCCTCGTCCCAGGGCACGCGGCCGGTGCCGAAGGTCAGGTCGACCCGCTCCTCCCAACCGGTGCGGCGCGCCACGCCGCTCTCGCAGCCCCAGGCGACCAGGCGCTCGCGCAGTTCGCGCACGACGGCCGGTTCGCCCTCGCGCCGGTCTTCCCAGGGAAACAGGGCGTACCAGGACAGCCAGTGCGCCTGCATCTCCAACTGCTCGGCCGTCATCGCCACCAGGGCGAGATAGGCGATGGAGACGGCCCGATGGTCCACCCCCTCCCCCGCGTCCAGCGGCGAGGAGGTGCGATCGCCAAAGGTGTAGAGCTGTTCCACATATTCCAGCCGGCACTTGGTCTGCGCCTCCACCCAGGCGCGCAGGCCGGCCTGGAGCGTGCGATGGCCCGCGACCAGCGGCCCGGACGGCAGCGCGACGCCGGGCGCCTCGTCGGTGTCGACGGTCAGCACATAGGGCTGGCCGCCATCGACCGCGACCACCACGGCGATCAGGTCGATGCGGACGCGGCTTTCGGTGGCAATCGCCGACATCGTGCTCCCTGGTTGTTATGGTTGGATCCGGCGCGCCAGAGGTAGTCGATTTCGCTCTGCACAACAAGCCGACAGACCGTCTCCAGATCGCTTTCGGTACTGGTTGAACCCCTCTCCTGCCCCATCCGCCGCGCAAGCAGGGACAGGGAAGCAGGACTGGTGAGCCAACTGGGAAAGACTCCGCCCTAGCCGCGCAGATGCGGCAACACCTCCGTTTCCAGCAGGCGCTTGGCCTCCGGCCCCGCCGCGTTGCGGCCGTCGCGCCAGCCGCCGTTCAGCACCACCTTGGAGAGCCCCAGCGCCTCCAGGCTCCGCAACCGCTCCACCACCCGTTCGGGCGGGCCGACGACCGCATAGTCCTCGATGAAGCCGGGGGTCAGCACCCCCGCCTGGGCCGAGTCGCCGTGGGTGTGCTTTTCCATGTCGTAGGCGGTGCGCAACGACTGCATCACCGACGCACTCTCCTCGGACAGCGGGCCGGCGGTCTTGCCGTGCAGCACGGCGAAGCGCGCGAACACGGTCAGGCCGCCGCGCACCAGACTGTGGGCCGCCTCCCGGTCCGGGTGGCAGCCGCAGGAGACGTAGGCGCCGAAGTCGAGCGCGTCCGGGTCCAGGCCGGCCGCGCGCCGCGCGGCGCGGGCGACCTCCATGCCCCACCGGATGCGCTCCGGCACGGCGCCGAGGGCGAACATCACCCGGTCGCCCCGGCGCGCGGCGGCAGCGATGACCTTCGGCCCGGTCGCCGCCACCTCCACCTCGACCTTGCCGTCGCGGGCGACCGAGGGGCCGATCCAGGCGATGCGGCTTGCGTCCGGCGCGTGGGCCAGGTCGAGTTCGGCCACGGGCGGGGCGATGGCTTCCGGCAGGTCGACCAGGTCCTGGAACGGCACGTCGCCGCCGGCCAGATAGGTCTGCAACTGCGCCAGATAGCGCTCGAACGGCCCCAAGCGCGATGGCGCGCGACCCAGATGCGCCAGCGCCGAGTCGCCCCGGCCGATGCCCAGCACCATGCGGCCGCGGCTGACGCTCTGCACCGTCGCCGCCGCCGAGGCCAGTACCGCCGGTTGGCGCGTCACGGTGTTGGAGACCGCCGTGCCGAGCTTCAGCCGGTCGGTCACGGTGGCGGCCATGGCCAGGGCCACGAACGGGTCGGCGGCCAGATTCTGCGAGTCGACGACGGCGAGGCCGTCCCAGCCGTTCTCCTCCATATCGCGGGCCACGTGCAGGATGCCGCGGGGCGCCGGGACGCCGCTGGACCAGATTTCCATGAGAGCGCTTCCTTATGCCTTCGGTGTTTTCGGGCTTGGCGAGCCGCCATTGTCACTAGCATCATGCCGGGCAATGCCGATGACAACCGGGAACCACCGCATCATGAAACCGCAAGCGCTCGCGGGTATCCGCGTTCTGGACCTGACCCAGATCTACCAGGGCCCCTATGCCACCTTCCTGATGGCCATGGCCGGGGCCGAGGTGATCAAGGTAGAGCCGCCGGGCGGCGAACGCACCCGCCGCGGCGGAGGCGCCAACACGCCGCTGGCCTTCGCCATGCTGAACTCGAACAAAAAAAGCCTGACGCTCGACCTGAAAAAGCCCGCCGCCAAGGAACTGCTGCTCTCCATGGTCGAACAGGCGGACGTGGTCTGCGAGAACTTCGCCCCCGGCACCATGGCCCGGCTGGGCCTCGGCTGGGAGGTGCTGCGGGCGCGCAATCCGCGGCTGATCTACGGCGCCGCCAACGGCTATGGCAGCTTCGGGCCGGACTGGGACCAGCTCGCCATGGATCATACCATCCAGGCCGCAAGCGGCATTATGAGCATCACCGGCGAGGCCGGCGGGCCGCCGGCGCGGGCGGGCGGCCAGGTTTGCGACTTCATGGGCGGCATCCATTTCTATGGGGCGCTGATGACGGCGCTGCTGGGCCGCGAGCGCACCGGCGTCGGCACGCGGGTGGAGAGCGCCATGATCGAGGCGATCTATTTCAATCCGTCAAGCGAATACTCCCACTATCACCGCACCGGCGAGATCCCGCCCCGGCGCGGCGACAAGTCGGCCGGCCAGACCGCGCCCTATGGCCGGTACCAGTGCTCGGACGGCTGGGTGGCGCTGATCGTCGTCAGCGAACCGCAATGGAAGAGCCTCTGCCGCCTGATCGGGCGCGAGGAATGGGCCGACGATCCGGCTTTCGGCGGGCCGGTGCAGCGCTATGAGCACGAGGACGCCATCAACGCCGCCATCTCTGCCTGGACCGGAACGCGCTCGCGCGACGAGGCGTTCGCGGCGATGCGGTCCGCGCGGCTCGCGGTGGCGCCGGTGCGCGACGTGGTTGAGGTGATGAACGACCCGCACCTGCACGCCCGCGGCATGCTGCACCGCATGCAGCATCCCTATATGGGCGATGTGGTGCTGCCGGGCTCGCCGCTGCGCCTGCTCGACTACGAGACCGAGGCGCTGCAATTCTTCCCCGAGGCAGGGGCCGACAGCGCCGCGGTGCTGGGCGAGTGGCTGGGTCTGGACGCCGGCGCAGTGGAGGGCCTGCGCGCGGAGGGCGTGGTGTAGGCCTCCAATGTTCCCCGGGCGAGGCGGAGCCAAGACCCGGGGCCGGCGTCATCCTTCGAACACCGCCACCCGCGGTGTTCGCGAGGGCGACCGATCCCGGATCGCCGCGCTGCGACGTCCGGGAAAGACGCGCATGGGCTTAGACGAATGCCGGTGGCATCAGACCCCCGATGTTCCCCGGGCGAGGCGGAGCCGAGATCCGGGGCCGGTGTCATCCTTCGGACACCGCCGCCCGCGGTGTTCGCGAGGGCAACCGATCCCGGATCGCCGCGCTGCGACGTCCGGGACATACGCGCATGGGCTCAGACGGATGCCGGTGGCGTGCGGCCGCGGATCAGGTCGGCGCCCTTCTCGGCGATGGCGATAGTGGCGGCGAAGGTGTTGGCGGACGGCAATAGCGGCATGACCGACGCGTCCACCACCCGCAGCCCTTCCAGGCCGTGCACCCGCAGGGCGTCGTCGACCACCGCCATCCGGTCGGTGGAGGGCCCCATTTTCGCCGTCCCGACAAGGTGATAGCCCGTATTTCCCTTGCGCCGCGCGAAGTCCAGCCACTCGTCGTCGCTCTGGACGGAGGGGCCGGGCAGGGTCTCGTGGTCGAAATACGCGGCGAGTTCGGGCCGGTGCAGGATCTGCCGCGCCAAGCGCAGGCCCGCGAGCGTGATGCGCCGGTCGGCCTCGGCGGCGAGATAGTTGGGCTGGATCGCCGGCGGCTCGGCCGGGTCGGCGGAGCGGGCGCGGACATAGCCGACGCTCTCCGGCCGCGGCTGCGCGGCGCCGCAGGTCAGGCCCGGAAACTCGTCCAGCACATAGACCTTGCCGTCCTGATAGCTGCCGGGCGTGAACAGGATGCGCAGGTCCGCGTCCTCCAGCGAGGGGTGCGACTTGCCGTGCACGAAGGCGATGGTCGGGCAGAGCGCCAGCACGCTCGGCCGGCCCATGGCCCATTTCGCCACCTCCAGCGGCAGGCGCGGCCAGCGGGCGAACTCGTTGATGGTGCGCACATTCTTGGCGCGGGCCGTCATACGCACCGAATAGTGGTCGCGCAGGTTCTCGCCGACACCGGGGAGCGCGTGGCGGACGGGAACGCCGATGCCTTGCAGATGCTCCGGCGCGCCGATGCCGGAAATCTGGAGGATTTTCGGCGAGTTGGCGGCACCGGCCGAGAGAATGACCTCGCGGTCGGCGGCGACTGTGTACTCGGTCCCGGAGCCGTCTCGGTAGCGCACGCCGGTGACTTTGGCGCCGTCCAGTTCCAACGCGACCACCTGGGCGCGGGTGCGGAGCGAGACATTCGGGCGTTTCAGGGCCGGTCGCAGGAAGGCCTTGGCGGAACTGACCCTTTTCCCCTTGTGAATGTAGCGCTGAAAATACCCGGTGCCGAACTGGAAGCCGGAATTGTAGTCCGCGGCGCGCGGAATGCCGGCGCCGGCGGCAGCGTCGAGGAACGCCTCGGCGAGCGGGTTGATCCAGTCCATGTCGGTGATGGGCAGTTCGCCGGACTGGCCGCGGTGGCGGGCGTCGCCTTCGGTCAGGCGGGTTTCGGAGCGGTTGAAATAGGGCAACAGGTCGTCGAAGCCCCAGCCGCGATTGCCCATCTGGGCCCAGACGTCGAAATCCGCCCGCTGGCCGCGGTTGTAGACCATGCCGTTCACCGAACTGGACCCGCCCACCACCCTGCCCTGCGGCAGGGCGATGGAGCGGCCATCAAGGCCCGGCGCGGGCTCGGTCTGGAACGGCCAGAGGAAGCGGTCGCCATAGAGGGTTTTGACGAAGCCGGCGGGAATGTGGATCAGCGGGTGCTTGTCGTCACCGCCCGCCTCCAGCACGCAGACGGAGGCCTGGCCGTCCTCGGACAGGCGGTTGGCAAGCACGCAGCCGGCGGCGCCGGCGCCGACGATGACATAGTCGAAACGGTCCATGGACAGGTTCCCGGACGGACGGGCGGATGAGCGCGCCGATGGTGCCAGCGGTGGGCCGGGGTGTCGATGGGGATGCGAAGGTGGCGGCAGGGTGCGGGGCCGTGGGCCGTAAACGATGCTGGGATGTGTCCCGGCCGTCGCGGAGTGGCGAGCCGGGATCGGTCGACTTTGCGAACACCGCAGTCGCCGGTGTTCGCAGGCTGACGCCGGCCCCGGATGCCCGCTCCGCGGCCTCCGGGGAGCAGGCCCGCAGGCTCCCCGGGGTCCAGGGTGCAAAGCAGCGCCACGGGAGGTCCCGGGTCAAGCCCGGGAAAGCTGGGGGCGGGTGGTCGCGGCGACGCCGCCCCCCCTGCCTTTCGGCTCAATACGGGACCGGGTGGACCGCCTGCACTTCGGGGATGTAGTGCTTCAGCATGTTCTCGATGCCCATTTTCAGGGTCGCGGTCGAGCTGGGGCAGCCGGCGCAGGCGCCCTGCATGGCCAGATAGACCACACCGTCCTCGAAGCGGCGGAAGACGATGTCGCCGCCGTCCTGGGCCACCGCGGGCCGGACGCGCAGGTCCAGCAACTCCTTGATCTGGGCCACGACTTCCGGGTTGTCGCCCTCGTCGCCGGAATGGCCGGTGTCGCCCTCGCCGACCATGACCGGCGCGCCGAGGGTGAAATGGTCCATGATCGTCCCCAGGATCTGGGGCTTCAGGGTCTGCCAGTCGCGGCCCTCGTCCTTGGTGACGCTGACGAAATCGGCGCCCAGAAACACCTGGGTCACGCCGCCGACATGGAACAGCGCTTCGGCCAGCGGCGACTTGCCCTCGGCCTCGTCCAGGCTGGGAAAGTTGGCGGTGCCGACGCCCAGCACGTCGCGGCCGGGCAGGAATTTCAGCGTGGCCGGGTTGGGGGTGGTCTCGGTCTGGATGAACATGGGTCCTCGCAAGCCCGCGGCGCTCCTGGCCGCAGATCAGCTGTTGTAGTACAGGCCGACAGTGTGTTCCGCCTCGGCAAAGAACAGCCAGCGCTCGAACATCACGCCGATGCCCGCCGCCAGCAGGGCAAAAATCGACATCAGATTGCCAAAGGCATTACCGCCGATCAGCAGCATGAGCAAGGCTGCAACCAGCGGCACCGCAAACGTCAGCACCTGAATCAGCGTGCGCAGCCGCCGGGCATGGTCGCGTGCCACCCGGAACACCATCTCCTTTTGCAGATAATTGGGGCTGGTGTTCGGCAGTTCCAAGGGGCGGACCCGTCCGATCCGGCCGAGGCCGGTGGCGGTCTCGCGCGTGGTCGCCGGCGACTGGCCGTCGATCGCCCGCCAGTACATCGCCTTCGCGACCCAGGCGGCGGCGGCCGCCAGCAGCATCAGCCAGACGAAAACCGGGCTTTCCACCTTGAACAGGTGCGAGACCACGTTCAGGGCCACGGTGCCGGTCAGCAGCGCCAGCAGCAGATAGTTGGGCGTGGTGAGCGGCGAGTGCCATTGGCGGATCGGCTTCAGCGAGGCGTAAATCATGCCGGTGCAATACACGGTCACCGCGGCGGCAACCGCGGCCAGCAGGCCGGCCAGCGCGTAAATCGGGCCAAGGCTGCTCTGGAACACCCAGCCGATGAACAGCAGCGCGGCCGGCAGATAGGTCAGGATCGCCATCACGCCCTCGCGGCTGAGCCAGGAGGTCTTCCACTGGCTGAGCGCGCGCCAGGCCCGCTCCGGGTGGCCGAGATGGTAGGTGGAAGAGGCCAGCCCGGCCGTGACCAGGACCAGCGCCAGCACCAGGCCGAAGCCGCCCACCCAGGGGTCGGCCGGCAGCAGGCCGATGGCGCCGAACAGGCCCATCAGCGCCAGCAGGCCATAACCCGCGCCGGATGCGGTGGTGAAAAAGATAATGGATACGGCTGGATGCATCGCGCCTGCACTGCCTTGCGGGAAAAACGTCTTGGGCTGACGAACGCCGCGCTGCCGCGCCACGCCCTGCCCCCGCCTTTATGGCAGGCCGGGGAAGTCGTTGGCAATGTCGTCGGTGCCTTCCAGGCGATAGATCCGCTTCCGCCCGAAGCCCTGGATCGCGTGTTCGCCCAGATCGGAGAAGCGGAACTCGTTCTCGATCAGCCGGTGCATGTCCTCGCAGAGCACGATTTCCATGGGCCCGCACAGCGGCTCCATCCGGGCGGCGAGGTTCATGCCGGGGCCGAAAATGTCATAGACGTATTTCTGCACGCCGACGATGGAGCCGATCACCGGGCCGGAATTGATGCCGATCCGGCATTGCCACTGCTCCTCGCTGGTGCGGTTGCGGCGTTTCAGGAAACGCACCATGCGCAGCGCCACCTCGGCAATGTTGCGGGCGTGGTCCGGATTCGTCTCCGGCATGCCGGAGACGGCGACATAGGCATCGCCCATGGTCTTCAGCCGCTCGCAGCCGAACTGCTCGACGATGCGGTCGAAGCCGGTGAAAATGTCGTTCAATTCGGAAATCAGCTTGGTCGGTTCGCGGCTGACGGTCATGTCGGTGAAGCCGACGAAGTCGAGCATCAACACCGAGGCCTCGTCGAAGCGCTGAGGAACGGTGACGCCGAACTCCTTCCATTCCGCATAGACGCTTTCC
This sequence comes from Alphaproteobacteria bacterium, assembly GCA_020638555.1. Classification (NCBI taxonomy): domain Bacteria; kingdom Pseudomonadati; phylum Pseudomonadota; class Alphaproteobacteria; species Alphaproteobacteria bacterium. The sequence goes on from JACKII010000004.1 coordinate 331,910, forward strand.
GGCATGATGTTCAGCAGGATGCGCTCGACCCGCTCCTTTTCCTTTTTCAGGTCGCGATTCTGCCGCTCAATCAGCTTGGAGTACGACTCGATCATGTACTCCAGTTCCTTGATTTTCGAGATATTCTGGCATTGCAACAGCAGCGCGTCATGGTCGTCGCCCATGGCCGGCGTCAGTTCGCAGGCCAGGGTGATCGGGCGGCGCTTCGGCTTCACCTGGACTTCGAACCTGTAGGACACTCCCCCGTCGAGCGCCTGTCGTGCCGCCTCCGGATCGAAGCCGCCCAGCAGGTCGTAAACGGCGGCGTGGGCGTCACCGGCGAGGCCGGGGCACCAGTCCCGGAACTGGGCGTTGTGCATGAGCACGCGAAAGCGGTCGGGATCCACCACCGCGAGGCCAACGCCGACGGAATCGAACAGCATGGAGCGAAACCGGTCCATATCCATCGCAATCGGCGTGGACGTGTCGCGGCGGTCGGCGGATTCGGTCATGGGGTCCGGCCCGGTCAGGCGGTGGTGATGACGAGATGGGCGCGGCCGTGGATCTCGGCCATCACGGCCGCCACGTCCTCGGGATCGACGCCGTGTTCCAGCAGCGTCGCCTCCAGCAGGCCCGCCACCTCGTCGAATGCGGCCCGGTCGATGGCCAGATGGCTGTGGACGCGGCGCAGCGCATCGTTGGAATACGCCGCCGGCCCGCCCATCACCTGGGCGATGAATTTGGTCTGGTGGTCGATCTGGCGGCGCATGTCGACATCGTCGAAAAACGGCCCGGCCGTGTCGGAGTCCAGGACCCGGTCGTAAAAGTCCATCACGATCTTGGAAACCGTCACGAACCCGCCGTATTTCTCGAAAATCGACGCCATACAGTCCTCGGATGCTGCCGTATAGAATCAAACGGATAGCCAGCATACGCCATTCGCGGCGGAAAAGACTAGACAATTGGCCGGGGTGATTGACCGTCATCGCCGCAACGCCCTGAATCCTGCGCCGCGGCAACGGGCTCGCTATACGAGATCGGGGCAGACAAACCGACAAAAAGGGCCGCTTCCCCACCGCAGCCGACGCAGGCGCCGATGGGGTGGCGCCTGCGCGGCAACAGCGGCCGAAGCCCGCAAGACGGCTGTCGGCCATGCCCTCTCCCGCCCGGTTCTTGTGCGCGTTTGACCGCCGACCGGATGGCGTTGTGCCGACGACTGACCTGGGGGAAAAGGCAGCCGGCGGCGTGGGCTGCATACATCTGTATGCTGTTCCATTCGTATGACATGCCCATCGGCTTGTCTATAGACAATGCAACGTATAGTTTATTGGAATTCTTCCATAAAATATCGATTTTGCATTCCGATACAATGCAGTACTAGACTAAAGGTTGCGGTAGCCCAAAGGACGGCAATTCCCGCCCTTCGCGTCGACCGCTCCGGCACAGTGATACCGGAGAGCCGGAGGGACTTGGCCAATGCCTCTGTGCCGCCGGGCCGATCGGCTCAGCGCCGCAGGATGTAGGGCCAGGGATTGACCTCGGTGGCGAGGTCGACGGGCACCTCGATCAGGGTCGGGCCGGTGTTGGGGAGCGAGGCCTTCACCGCCTCCTCCAGTTCCGCCGCGTTGACGGCACGGTGATAGGCGACGCCATAGGCCTTGGCCAGCACCTCGAAATCCGGATTGGCGAAATCGCTGGCAATGGTGCGGCCGTCGAAATTGGTGATCTGGTCGCGGCGGACATTGCCATAGGCGTTGTTGTTGAACAGCACGGTGATGAGCGGGATTTTCTCCTTCACCGCCGTCGACAACTCGCTGGCACCATAGAGAAAACCGCCGTCGCCGGTGACGGCCAGCACCGGCACGTCCGGCCGGCCCACCTTCACGCCCAGCGAGGTCATGAAGCCGTAACCCAGATTGCCCTGGAAGCCGCTGGTGATGTAGCTGCGGGGCTGGAACACGTCCCAGGCAAAGAAGCTGGCATAGCCCGCCTGGGTCAGTTCCTCGGCGAAAATGCCCTCGCGCGGCAGGGCCCGGCGGATGGCCTCCAGAAAGCCCACATGCGGTTGCACCGCCGCCACAGCCTGGCTGGCGGTGGCGCGGGCGCGTTCGAGGCGCGAGAGATCCTTGGCGGGCGGGGCCGCGCCTTCGGAGAGGGCCTGCAAGAGCGCCGCCGTGCCGTCGCGGGAATCCGCGACCACGGGGACGTGCGGGACGAGGCGCTGCATTTCCTCCGGGTCGATGTCGATGCGGATGACATGCGGCGGCGCCTCCGGCTCGACCACGCGGGAGCCCATGCCGGCCCAGCGCATATAGATCATCTCCAGCCGGGAGCCGATGCCGATGACGAGGTCGGTCTCGTCCCACAACTGCCAGGCGGCATAGCTGGAAAGTGCCAGCGGGTGATCCGCCGGAACGATGCCGCGGCCGCCGCGAAAGGCGGTGACCGGCGCGTTCAATGCCTCGGCGAGCGCGAGGACTTCCACCCGGGCGTGACGGGCGCCGGAGCCGACCATGATCAGCGGCCGCTTTGCCTTGCGAGCGAGGTCGGCGGCGCGGGCGATGGCCGCGCCGTCGACGACGGGCGGCGGTTCGATCGGCAGCGGCGCGGTCGGCGTCACCTGGCCGGTGGACGCCATGTCGTCCCAGCACATTTCCACCAACGCCGGGCCGGGCCGGCCGGACTGCATGGCCCGGAACGCCTCGGCGATGATGCGGGGCGCGTCCTCCGGCTTTTCGATGCGGGCGGTGTATTTGCAGAGGCGGGCCACCGTGCCCTGCTGGTCCGGGATTTCGTGCAGATGGCCGCGGCGGCCCTCCAGATAGGCGCGGGGCACCTGCCCCGTGATGCAGAGCACCGGCATGTTGGTGCCCCAGGCGGTGCAGAGCGCCCCCATGGTGTTGAGCACGCCCGGCCCCGGCACGACGCAATAGACGCCGACCTTGCCGGTCGCCTGGGCATAGCCGAAGGCCATGTAGGCGGTGGCCTGCTCGTGCCGGGCGCCGACGGTGCGGATCTTGTCGGCGTTGCGGGCGAGCGCATCCATGACCGGATAGGTCTGCACCCCCGGCAGCGCGAAGATCTGATCGACGCCATGGTCGATCAGGGACCGGACGATGGCCTCGCCCCCGCTCATGGACTGGGTGGCGGCGGTCTGGGTGCGGACGGTATCGGACATGGCGGCAATGGGTCCTTGCGGTTGGCAGGGAGAAAATCGTCGCGTCGAGACTACACCATGGCGCCGCCCTGTCGTCCCGCTTTTCCAAACGGCGTTGGGAGGGCGCGCGCAGCCGTCTATGCTGGCCGGGTTCCCTGCCCTGCCGAAAGCCCGCTCATGGCCTATGACCCCGACCTGACCGAGCGGTTTCGCGCCGCCCTCGGCTCGCGCATCCCCTATGACGAGAAGCGGATGATGGGCGAGGTGTGCTTTCTGTGGAACGGCCATATGATCGGCACCTGCGGCCGCGGCAAGAGCGGGCGCCGACGCTTTCTGTTCCGGGTCGGCAAGGCGGCGATGGCCGAAGCGCTGGAGCGTCCGGGCGCGGCGCCCATGGTCCATGGCGGCCGCACCATGGGCGGCTTCGTCTCGGTCGACGAGGCCGCCTGCGACCCGTCCGCACTCACCGGCTGGCTCGACCTGGCCCTGGCCTTCGTGGAGACGCTGCCGCCGAAATGATGCCGGCGGCAGGGAGTTGGACGACGCTGTCTTCGTTTTGCGCCCCTCCTCTGAACCGTCCCTCGATACGGCGCTTTGCGCCTACTCGGGATGAAGCGGAGGATGGGGGCTCTGGCTGTTTTGCACCCCTCTTCCTCTTTAATCTCCCCCTTCTCCAATCTCCCCCTTCTCCCGCGATGGCGGGAGCCCGTGCCTGAGCGCTTCCCATCGAGCCGGGAGTGTGTCGGGAGTCTCCGGCACAGCGCCGTGTCAGACACCGAGCGGTGGGAAGGTGGATGTGGCGACCGTAGGCACCGCCCCTCGATACGGCGCTCTGCGCCTGCTCGGGATGAAGCGGAGGATGGAGCGGTCGCTTTTGCCTGACGGAATCGGTCTGGCGGGGCGAGGCCGAGCGGTTAGAGTGGGAGCACGCCGACCCGCCGACCCCGAGTTCTCTCCCCCATGATCGCCGCCACGCGCACCGCCCTGTTCCGGGCTCTTTCCGCACGCACCTTCTATGGCTGGACCATTCTGGCCGTTGCCGCGCTGATCATGTTCGGCACCGGCCCCGGCCAGTCGCACCTGATCGGGCTGTTTTTCGATCCGATCCAGGCGGAACTGGGCCTCGACCGGACCGAGATCGCGCTCGCCTATGGCTCGGCGACGCTGGTGGCGGCGCTGCTGTTGCCGCGCATGGGCCGGCTGGTCGACCGGCACGGCCCCGCCAACATGATCTGGCTGATCGCGCTGGGGCTGGGCCTGGCGGCCGTCGGCTTCAGCTTCGCCACCGGCTGGCTCTACCTGGCCATCGGCTTCGGCTTTCTGCGCTTTCTGGGCCAGGGCTCGTTGATGCTGAACTGCGCCAACATGGCCGCGCAATGGTTCGACAAGAAGCGGGGGCTGGCGCTGGGGCTGATGGCGCTGGGCTTCCCGATCTCCATCGCCCTGCACCCGCCCTTCACCCAGTGGCTGATCGCCACCGTCGGCTGGCGCGAGGCGTGGGTGTGGCTGGGCGTCCTCACCTGGGTGATGCTGATCCCGCCGGCGTTGCTGTTCCTCTACAACCGGCCGGAAGACGTGGGCCTGCGTCCGGACGGCGCCGCGGCGCTGAAAGCGGGCGAGCGGGCGCCGCCGCTGACGGGCTTCACCAAGGCCGAGGCGCTGCGCATGCCGGCCTTCTACCTGATTGTCGCCGGCATGTTCTCGCTGTCGATGCTGGTGACGAGCCTGCACGTGGAATACACCGGCATCCTGAAGGCGCACGGGCTGGACCCGCAGGTGGCCGCCAGCATGTTCACGGTCAGCGGCGTGACCGCGGCCCTGCTGATGCCGCTTGTCGGCCGCCTGCTGGATGCGCTGCCGACCAAGTGGATGTTTTTCGGCGGGCTCTGGGTGCAGTCCGCCTCGCTACTGGCGATCACCTTCGTGCAGAACTGGGAGGGGGCAGTGGTGTTCGCCATGATTTTCGGCCTGAACAACGCCGTCACCATGACCTATGTCGGCTATCTCTGGCCCCGCTATTTCGGGCGCAAGCATCTGGGCTCGATCCAGGGAACGGGCCAGATGATCATCATTTTCGGGGCCAGCATCGGGCCGGTGCCGCTGGGCTGGGCGCTGGATAGCTGGGGCGAATACGACACCATGCTGCGCCTGCTGGCGCTGATCCCCGTCGGGATTTCCGTGCTGGTGGCGCTGCTGATGCCGCACCCCCGACTGCCGGAAGCGGAGGCTGCCGGCTAGCGCTTCATGCCGAGCACGGCGCCGGCGCAGGTGCCCTCCGGGGCGCTGAACACCAGGTAGTAGACCGAGCTGCGCTCGGGCTTGATGGCAACCAGGGTTTCGCGCGCGCCGGCCTCGCCGTTGGTCATCACCGGCTTGCGGGCGCCCGTTTCCAGGGTAAAGCCGACATCCTCCGCGCCGCACACCGCAAGCTGATAGGTCTTGCTGCTCATCAGCACGTGGTCGTCGGCCATCGCCACCGCACCGCCGTCCTTACCGGCCAGCGTGTAGGTGCTGGCGATCTGCGAGCCCTCGGACAGCCGCGCCTTGCATTGCTCGATCAGCGCGGTCGCGTCGCACTCGGCATAGGCGGAGCCGCCAGCCAGGATTGCCACGGCGGCCAGCGCCGCCAGGGTTCGGGTCACCATCTCCGGGAAGTCCTCGTGTTTGATTGGGTATACGGAACCGATACCGTCAATAGACCGTTCCCGGAGACGGAAAGCAACCGAAATAGGCGCCCGGCGCTCGTGCCGGTTTAGCCGCAGGCGACGCAGTAAATGTCTTTGACCTCCACCGGGATCGACAGGTCGGACCAGGTCTTGCCGCCATCCCGGGTGCCGAAGACTTCACCGTTATAGCGGGCTCCGATATAGACCTGGTTCGGGTCGGCGCGGTGCAGGCCTATCGACATGATGGTGCCGTGCACCTGCACCTTGTCGAACCGGCTCCAACTCTTGCCGGCATCGGTCGAGCGGTAGAGACCACCGTCCTGGCTGGCGGCGGCGACGCTGAGGGCCGCATAGATGGTGTTCGGCTCGCTGGGCGCGGTGCGCACGTCGCGGCCATAGGTGGTGGGCGAGAAAGTCTTGGCCTCCAGATCGCGCCAGGTGTCGCCGCCGTCGCGGGTCTCGAACAGGCCCATGCGCACCGCCACCAGCACCGAATCCGGATCGGACGGGGTCACGGTCAGCGCGTGGCCGTCGAGCATGCCTTCCGCCGTGGTCTCGGAAACGATCTTGCTGGAGAGATGCGGCCGCTTCGACAATTCCTCCAGCGGGTCGCCGTGGTCGACCCAGCTCTGGCCGCCGTCGCGGGAGGTCATGAGGCCGCCGAATTCCAGCGCGGCATAGAGCGTGTCCGGCCGTTGCGGGTGCTGGGCGAGACGCATGACCCGGCTTTCGAACGGCGCGTTCAGGCGCTTCTTCACCGCCGGCTTCGGCAATTCGCGCCACGAGGCGCCCATGTCCTCGCTCAGGAACACGCTGACCGGCGAGCCACCGGCATAAATGCGGTTCGGGTCGCGCGCATCGACCAGGAAGGACCAGACCTGCCGGCCGGGCGCGGGGAAGTCGGCCCGGCTCCAGGTCGTGCCCTTGTCTGTGGAGCGATAGACGCCGTCGACCGTGCCGGCCAGCACCACGTCCGGCTGGGTCGGGTGGACCAGGATGTAATGGGTTTCCTTCTCGCCGAACACGTTCTGCCATTCGCCGCCATTGCCGGCGGGGCGGCGGAACACACCGAAGGCACCGGTGGCATCGGGGCGGCCGACATAGCCGGCGACACCGGCGAAAATATAGGTTTGGTCGAGCATGGCGGTTTCCTCTGGCGGATCGGTTGTGAATGGCTGGCGCCAAGTCTAGCGGCGTTTCCGGGCGACGATAAGCGGCTTCGTGCTGTGCCCTGCCGCGGGCGCGTAGGGCTATGCCGCGGGCGCGTGGGGCTCTGCCGCAGGCGCACGGGCTTGACGGCGGCGGCAGCGGATGGACCAATTTCGCCCAAACCCGATCCCGAGCAACACGGAGCCTGCAACGGCATGGAATTCGAAGAACTGGTGCGCTCGCGCCGCAGCATCCGCGGTTACAAGAAGGACCCGGTGCCGCGGGCGGTGATCGAGGAGATCGTCGAGGTGGCGAAGGGCGCCCCGTCCTCCATGAACACCCAGCCCTGGCATGTGCATGTGGCGGCCGGCGCGGTGCTGGACGAAATCCGCCAGCGCAACATGGAGGCGATGGCCAACGGCGCCTCGGTCAACCGCGACATCCCGATTCACGAAGCCTATCAGGGCATTCACCGCCACCGCCAGGTGGAGATCGCCAAGCAGTTGTTTGCCGCCATGGGCATCGCCCGCGAGGACAAGGAGCGGCGGGAGGACTGGGTGCTGCGCGGCTTCCGCCAGTTCGACGCGCCGGTGTCGCTGGTGCTGACCTACGACCGCGAGATGGACCCCGGCGCCATCGGCCATTTCGACATGGGCGCGCTCAGCTACGGCATCGTGCTGGCGGCCTGGGACCGCGGGCTGGGCACGGTCATCAACGGCCAGGGCATCATGCGCTCGGACATCGTGCGCGAGGTGCTGCAACTGCCGGACAACGAGGTCATCATGACCTGCATCGCGCTCGGCTATCCGGACGACGATTTCTCCGCCAATGCGGTGAAGTCCCATCGCGAATCGAACGACAGCATCATCCAGTATCACGGCCTGGAGTGAAGCCCGGTCGGCGCCCCTGGCGGGGGCTGCGGTTTGTCCGAGGCCCCGGGTGGAAGCCTCGGACAAGCCAGTCAAATTTCCGTTGCCAAGCCAGCCGCCGCCGCGTCATGATCTACAATCATAAACGTTTATCATATCCGATTATGGTTGCGGAAGGAGCCCCCATGTCGCTCAAGGTCATCGGCGCCGGATTGGGGCGCACCGGAACGTATTCGCTGAAACTGGCCCTGGAAGCGTTGGGCTTCGGCCCCTGCCATCACATGGAAGAGGTCGCGAAGAACCTGCCGGTGCAACTGCCGCTCTGGCAGGGCGCACTCAAGGGGCGGGCGGACTGGCCCGCCACCTTTGACGGGTACGCGAGCGCGGTGGACTGGCCGACGGCCCGGTTCTATCGCGAGCTTCACGCCGCCTATCCGGAAGCCAAATTCGTGCTCGGCCATCGCTCGCCCCGCAGCTGGGCGGAGAGCTTTGGCGGCACCATCCAAGAGCTGATCTCCGCGGCGGACCAGGCGCCGCCGCATTTGCAGGACTGGCTCGCCATGGCCAAGGAGGTCGTCCAGCAAAGCGGCGTCTCGTTCGACGCCGACACGGCGGCGCTGGAAGCCACATTCCTGGCGCATCACGCGGCGGTCAAGGCGGCCATCCCGGCCGACCGACTGCTGGTGCACGAGGCGAAGGACGGGTGGGAACCGCTTTGCGCCTTTCTCGGCGTTGCGGTTCCGGACCAACCCTATCCCCGCACCAACAATCGCAGCGAGTTCTGGGACCTGGTCAACGGCGCCGCCTGATACGCCCGATGGCGCCGGATCGTCTCGGGCGCCCACTGGCCTTAGCGCAAGACAAACGGTAGGATAGATTCAGCGTACGATTGCCCATGGCCGGCTGAAAGGACAGTATCATGTTCCGGATTCTCTCCATAGACGGCGGCGGTATTCGTGGCGTCATCCCAAGCGTCTTGTTGCAGCAACTGGAAAAGCGCTCGGGCCAGCCGATCAGCGCATTGTTCGATTTGATTGCCGGCACCTCGACGGGCGGGATCCTGGCGGTGGGGCTGACGGTTCCGGGCGTGCGCCGCAAGCCGAAATACACGGCGAGCGACATGGTCGACCTGTACGCCAATCGGGGCCACGAGATCTTCCAGCGGTCGTTCTGGCGCGGCCTCACCTCGCTGGGCGGCGTTGCGGACGAGAAGTATCCGGCGGAACCGCTGGAAGCGATCCTGGACGATTATGCGGGAAAGGCGAAGCTGGCGAAAACCCTCGTGCCGATCGTCGTCACCAGCTACGACATCGAACGGCGGGAGCCGTATTTCTTCAAGACCCGTTGGGCCGTGGAACAGGCGGATCGCAACCACTATCTGCGCGATGTCGCCCGCGCCACCTCGGCCGCGCCGACCTATTTCGAACCGGCCAAGGTGCGGAGCCTGGCCGACGAGCCGACCCGCCGCGTGCTGATCGACGGCGGCGTTTTCGCCAACAATCCGGCCATGTGCGCCTATGTCGAAGCCTGCAATATGGGGGTCGACCCGGCGGAAATCGTGGTCGTGTCGCTGGGAACCGGCGTGGCGACCCGCAAGATTGCCTATGAGGACGCCAAGGGCTGGGGTGCCGTCGGCTGGGTCAAGCCGATCATCAGCATCATGATGGACGGCGTGGCCGATTCCGCCGACTACCAGTTGCAGCAATTGTTGCCGGACAGCCACCAACCGGAGTCCCAGCGCTATTTCCGGTTCAACACGCCGCTGGATCTGGCGCTGGACGATATGGACGCCGCCAATGCCGGCAATATCCGCGCCCTGCAAGCGGAAGCGGGGCAGATCCTGGAACAGCAGGGCGCGGAGTTCGACCGGCTGGTCCGCCTGCTGACCGCCAAGCCGGCCGACCCGCCCGCCACGGCCTGAGGGCGGCGGCGACCCGTCGCGGGATCAGCGGCCCGGTCGCGGGAAATTCGGCCGGTCCGGCCCATACTGCTCCGAGAGATAGTCGAGGACGATGGAGCGGTCGGGTTCTTCCAGTTCGGCCATGCCCTGTTCCTCGACCATCCATTCCAGCAGGCTTTCCCAGCGCTCGCGCGTCAGGCCCTGCTGCGCCACCAGCCGTTCCGAATGGCAGGCGGCGCAATAGGCATAGGCTTCCTCGACGCCCGGCTTGTCGACAAGCACACCGTAATCGCCTTCCGCCGCCGCGGGACCGGCGAGCATCAGCCCGCCGGCCAGGGCCACAAGACCCAAAGACAGCCCTTTGCCAAGACCCATGCTAGGCGACCCGAACCGCGACGCGGTGCATCGAATTGTTCAGATAGCCTTTCGGGTTCCAGGCGATGGCGAAGGGCTGAGCCTCGCCGGCGCTGTCGGTGGCACGCGCCCACACCTCGTAATAGCCGGCCTGCGGGAAGGTCACGTCGGCCCGCCAGTCCTGCCAGGCGCCCGCATTCGCCGGCGCATCCAGCGAAGCCTGCTGCCAGGTCGCGCCGAAGTCGATGGACAGGTCCACGCGGCTGACAAACCGGTCGCCGGACCAGGCATGGCCGCGCACCTCGACATTGCGCTCGGACAGGTCGCCGTTGGTGGCGGGGTTGGTGATGAGCGATTTCACCGGCATCCGCTCGATGATGGCGAAGTCTTTCTTGTCGACCTTTTCGCCGGCGGCGACCGGGTGGTTCGGCACGCGATAGGCGGTGCCGGTCATTTTCGGCCCATCGTGGATCTGGTCGCGCAGCCAGATGCGCGTCAGCCATTTCTGCGAGCACGACCCCGGCCAGCCCGGCACCACCAGGCGGAGCGGCGCGCCGTTCATCGGGTGCAGCGGACCGCCATTCATGGCAAACGCGATCAGCACGTTGTCGGTCATCGCCTTGGCAATCGGCATGCCGCGCGAGATCGGCAGTTTCGCCGGATCGCCCGAGAGGTGGGCATCGGCGCCGACATGGGCGGTGTAGACGACGTTGTCCTTCACGCCCGCCGCGTTCAACACGTCGCGCAGGCGAACGCCGGTCCACTCGGAGCAGGCAACCGCGCCATAGGTCCACTGGTTGCCGGTTGCCGGCGGGTTGAAGAAGGCCCGCCCGTTGCCGCCGCACTCCAGCGCCAGCGCCATCGTCACCACCTCGAACTTCGAACGCAGGTCGGCAATGCTCAGCTTCAGGGGCGTGCCGACCAGGCCGTCGACGGTCAGGCTCCAGGCATCCGCGTTCATATCCTCCGGCGGGATGCCGTTGTTGCGGATGAAATGCCGGTTGGTGGGCGTGATCGCATCGTCCAGCAAATGCGGCGGCGTCTCGGCGTTGACGGGGCGGTCGTTCAGCAGGGTCAGGCCGTCCTTGCCCGCCAGCACATCCTCCGCCGCGAACGCGATCGGCAGGAAGCCCGACGGCATGTTGCGGTGGAAGGGGATGGTCGCGCCCAGCATCGCCCCCATGGTCGCGAGCCCGGCGCCACGCAGGAAGCCGCGGCGGTCGGCATGGGCGACCCGGCCGAAGAACTCCCGGTCCGCCTGCTCCGGATCGCGTTCGAAATAGGCGAACAATTCTTTGGAGGCGCTGCCTCCCGTCGGGGCCTTGGTCGTCTTCGACATGCGTTCATCCTCCATTATTGGTTTTTGGTGGGAAATATTTCCAACCAAAACGACGTTATCGCGGACGGACGCATTCAAACAAGACTATATTTCACGCCGGTTCCCAATGCGCTCCCGCATTGCAGAAAAGAGCGCTTCGGCGCGGTACCGGGCGGAATCCGATATGGCCGGCCGCGACCCCGGTCGGTGCCCCCGATCGACCCGCGTAACAAAACTGTCCGCGAACCGACACGTCGCGGTCATCGCCTCTTGTTAGCAGACCCTGCAAACGGAGGTAGGCATGACCGCGCCAGCGATCGAATTGCAGGAAATTTCCAAGGCGTTCCGGCCCGGCATGCCGGTATTGCGCAATGTTCGCCTGATCGTTGAACCCGGAGAGATGGTCGGTCTGATCGGCGCCTCCGGGTCCGGCAAGTCGACGCTGATCCGCCTGATCTCCGGCCTGGAGCGGGCCGACAGCCGGAGCGGCGCCATCCGGGTATTCGGCGAGACCGTCCAGCAGGCCGGTCGGCGCACGCCGGCCCAGCGCCGGCTGCGGAGCGAGGTCGGCGTCGTCTTCCAGCAGTTCAACCTGGTCGGCCGGCTGTCGCTGCTCACCAACGTGCTGACCGGCCGGCTGGGCCGGGTTCCCGGATGGAGCGGCTCGCTCGGACTGTTTTCTCGCGAGGACAGGGCCAAGGCGCTGGCCAGCCTGGAGCGGGTCGGCATGGTCGACTTCGCCCGCCAGCGGGCCTCGCAATTGTCGGGCGGGCAGCAGCAGCGCGGCGCCATCGCCCGCGTCATGGCCCAGGAAGCCCGCATCCTGCTGGCCGACGAGCCGATTGCGTCGCTCGATCCGGCCTCCGCCGACCGGGTGATGGCGATGCTGGAAGAGATCAACCGCGAGGACGGGACGACCGTCATCGTCTCGCTGCACCAGATCGACCACGCCTTCAAGCACTGCCGCCGCATCGTCGCGCTGAAAGAGGGGGCCGTGGTGTTCGACGGTCCCGCCGCCGACATCCGACCGGGCGACCTGCAACGCCTTTATGGCCTGAACGGCCTGGAATCCGGCGCCGCGGCCCTAGGCCTGCGCCGGCCGCAACCCGCGCTGACGGACCCTGCGCTGACGGACCCTGCGCTGACGGACCCTGCGACGGCGGCCGGCAACGGCACCTGGCATCTCGACCGGCTTCGGCCGGCCGCGGAATAACCTCCAGTTCAAGACCTCGACCGAAGGAAAAGGCTTTCATGTTGAAAAAACTGTTGATCGCGGCCGCTGCCCTGGCGGCCTTCACCCTGCCGGCACGGGCGGAAATGCCGGAGCGGATCAATTTCGGCATCATCTCCACCGAGTCCGCCTCGGCGCTGGAAAAGTCGTTCGCGCCCATGCTGGCCGACATGGAGAAATTCCTGGGCGTCAAGGTGAAGCCGTTCTTCGCCTCCGACTATGCCGGCGTGATCGAGGGCATGCGCTTCAAGAAGGTCGACGTGGCCTGGTTCGGCAACAAGTCCGGCATCGAAGCCGTCGACCGGGCCGGCGGCGAGGTGTTCGCCCAGACCATCAAGGACGACGGCGAGATCGGCTATTACTCGCTGCTGATCACCCAGAAGGACAGCCCGCTGAATTCGCTGGACGACGTGCTGAAGTGCGACAAGAGCCTGACCTTCGGCAACGGCGATCCGAACAGCACCTCCGGCTTTGCGGTGCCGGGCTATTATGTCTGGGCGCTGCACAACAAGACCCCGGAAGAGTGCTTCAAGCGCGTCACCAGCTCGAACCATGAGGGCAATGCGCTGGCCGTGGCCACCGGCAAGGTCGACGTCGCCACCAACAACACCGAGTCGCTGGGGCGTCTGGCCCAAAACAACCCGGAAATGGCCAAGAACATCAAGGTCCTCTGGAAGTCACCCCTGATCCCGTCCGACCCGATGGTCTGGCGCGCCGACCTGCCGCGCGATGTGAAGGAGAAGCTCCACTACTTCTTCATGCAGTATGGCCGCTTCGGCGACCTCGCCAAGGTCAAGCGCGAGCGCGAGGCCCTGGCCCATGTTTCCGACGGCTGGGGGCCGTTCCTGGCCTCGTCCAACGCCCAGCTGATCTCCACCCGCGAGATCGTGCTGTTCAAGAACAAGCTGAAAGCCCAGAAGGCCGGCGACACCGAGGCCGTGGCGAAGATCGACGCCAAGCTGAAGGCGCTCGCCGAATACAAGGCCGTGGTCGGCGCCAGCGGCTACTAGGCCCCGCCCGTGGTCATGGCCGGGAGGGGGCGCAGGCTCCCTCCCCTCTTTCCGTTTTGGAGGCCGCCCCTTGAGCGACGCCGTTTCCCGCCTTTCTCCCGAAGCCGCGCGCCTGCTGGCGCCGCGCTGGGGCCATTTCGCCAAGCAGGCCACTTGGGCGCTGGTGCTGGTGGCGTTGCTGGGCCTGGCCTATTATCCGGCCGAAGTGTTCAACTGGCCGCTGCTGATCACCGACGCCGGCAATATGGCGGTGTTCGCCAAGGACTTCCTGCACCCTGATTTCGCCGATTGGGACGTGTTCCTGACCAAGATGCTGGAGACGGTCGGGATCGCGCTCTGGGGCACGGTTCTTTCCATTCTGTTCGGGGTGCCGCTGGCCTTGCTGGCGTCCGGCAATATCGCGCCCTGGTGGGTGGTGCAGCCGGTGCGCCGGCTGATGGACGCCGCCCGCGCGATCAACGAAATCGTGTTCGCCATCCTGTTCGTCGCCGCCGTCGGCCTGGGGCCGTTTGCGGGCGTGATGGCCCTGTTCGTGCACAATCTGGGCATCATTTCCAAACTGTTCTCGGAAGCGGTGGAAGCCATCGACCCGCGCCCGGTCGAGGGCATCCGTGCCACCGGGGCCGGCCGGGTGCAGGAGGTGATCTACGGCGTCATCCCGCAGGTGCTGCCGCTCTGGTCGAGCCTGTCGCTCTACCGGTTCGAAACCAATGTGCGCTCGGCGACGGTGCTGGGGATTGTCGGCGCCGGCGGCATTGGCTTCACCTTCTACGAGTCGTTCCGGGCGTTCCAATACGACCGGGCCGGCGCGATTATCATCGTCGTGGTTGTCGCTGTCTCGCTGATCGACATGGTTTCGGCGCGGCTGCGGCGGCTGCTGATTTAGCCGCAACCCTTGCCCGGGACATCCGCATCATGACCTTGCTGTCGCGCCTGGATACCGTTTTCGACCTGCTGGCCACCGCCGGCGCCCGACAATACGGCCAGGAGCCGGTCAGCCAGTTGCAGCACGCGCTGCAGGCGGCGGCCATGGCGGAGGCGGCCGGTGCCACGCCTGCGCTGATCACGGCGGCGCTGCTGCACGATATCGGCCACCTGACCGACCCGGACTTCGAGACCGCGCTCGACCGCGGCGAGGACCGGTGGCACGAGGATCTGGGCGCCGATCATCTGGCGGATCTGTTCGGACCGGAGGTGACCGAGCCGGTTCGGCTGCACGTGCCCGCCAAACGCTATCTGTGCGCGGTCGATCCGGCCTATGCCGCCACCCTGTCGCCGACATCGCGGAAAACGCTGGCGCTGCAAGGCGGCGCGTTCGACAGGGATGCCGCCTGCGCCTTCATCGCCCGACCGCACGGACGCGAGGCCATCCAGGTCCGCCGCTGGGACGATCGGGCGAAAATCCCCCACCTCGCCACGCCGGACCTGGCCCATTTCCGCGCCCACGCGCTGGCGGCCTGTTCCCGATAGCGCGCCCGGCGCCGACGCCTGCCGGCGTCGGACGCGTCCACCCGCTTGCGGCGGCGGCCAAAGACGCGAAACTGGGCGACCCTTTTCGCTGCGAGCGGAGCCGCGGGCCCGATGTGCAATCTCTACAGCAACACCATGCCGGTGGAAGCCATGCGCCGGCTGTTCGGCATCACCGCCGGCCCCAGCGCGCTCGGCAACCAGCCGCCGCTGCCGGCCATCTTCCCCCGCTACGAGGCGCCGGTGCTGCGTCCCGACCGAAGCGGCGCGCGCGAGCTGGTGCGCATGCATTGGGGGTTTTTGCTGCCGCAGACCTCGCAAAAGACCGGCAAGCCGATCCAGCCCAAGGCCGTCACCAACGCCCGCGACGACAAGGTGGCGGCCTCGCCGTTCTGGCGCGGCAGTTTCGAGCACCGGCGCTGCCTGATCCCGGCTACGTCGTTCGCCGAACCGAAGGGCCGGAACCCGGCCACCTATTACTGGTTCGGGCTGGTGGGCGCGGACGAACGGCCCCCCTTTGCCTTCGCCGGTCTCTGGCACACATTCCATGGGCATTACCATGGCGAGGCGGTGGAACTGGACACCTATACCATCGTCACGACGACACCGAACGCCCTGGTGCGGCCCGTGCATCCGACGCGCATGCCGGTCATTCTCGATCCCGACGACTACGCCCCCTGGCTCACCGGCCCCGGCGAGGCGGCACGGACCCTGCTGCGCCCGTTCCCGGCCGAACGCATGCGCATCGTCCGCACCGGCGTGGGCGTCACGGAGGACCCGGAAGAGGTCGACCGGTGACGGCTATGGCGGGTTCCCCGGCCGGTTCGTCAATGATCGGGCAAGCCGGGCGCTGTTCGCCGGAACCGGGGCCGAGACCGGAAACAGGAGCCACATTCCGCCGCGGTTGCGGTCATTCGGCCCAGATCCATTCCGGCACTTGCCCCAGATTGTTCTCGACCGACCGCACGCCCGGCGTGTTTTCCGCCGCCACCTGGGCCGCCTGTCGCTCCGCTGGCGTGTCGACCAATCCCCAGAGTTTCACGGCGCCGTCCTTCACGACCACGCTGACAAAGGCCATGTCCAGTTTCACCCCCTTGGACAGTTCCGCTTCCACTTGCTCGCGAATGCCCCGGTCGCCGGGCGAAGCGGCTTCCATGTCCGTCTGCGAGGCCAGCCCCCGCAGCAGGTTGGACCGACTGACGATGCCGACCAGCTTGCCGTCGCGCGTTACCGGCACCCTCTTGATCCTGTGACGCTCCAGCACGGTCGCGATCTCCGACAAGGCGGTGCCCTCCTCGATGGCGATGACATTGCGGGTCATGATCTCGTCGGCATAGCGCCCGTGGCGTTTCACATAGTCCTGGGCGCTTCGGTCCTGCGTGGAAAACAGCGACAGCCACCAGGACCGGGAGGACGCGTCCCGGTCTTCGATACGCCGCATCAAATCACCCTCGCTGACAATGCCGACAACATGCCGGTTCCCATCCACGACAGGGACGCCGCTGATCTGCCGTTTGAGCATCACCGCTGCAATTTCCCGGACCGTGGTCTTGGGCGTGACCGAAGCGACGTCGGACGTCATGACATCGGAAGCTTGCATTTCTGCACTCCTTTTCCTCGCTTGCCCTGCATTGCCAGGAACATCCGAGGCCCGGAGACCGACGGATATCCGCCTCTCAATGGTTCACCCGTGCTCCCCGGCCAGTTCGTCGATGATCGGGCAGTCCGGGCGCTGATCGCCGTCGCAGGCATCGGCCAGATGCGTCAGGGCCGCCCGCAGGCTCTGCAATTCGGCCAGTTTGCGGTCGATCATCGCGATTTTGGTCTCGACAATCGCCTTCACGTCGGCGCTGGAGCGGTGTTCGTCCTCGTAAAGGGAGAGCAGGGTGCGGGTTTCCTCCAGCGTGAAGCCCAGCGCGCGGGCCCGTTGCAGGAAATGCAGCTTGCGGACGGCCTTCCGATCGAACAGCCGGTAACCGTTGGCGCCGCGCTCCGCAGCGATCAGGCCGATGTCCTCGTAATAGCGGATCGTCTTGACCGGCAGGCCGGTCCGCGTCGCCGCGTCGCCAATGTTCAACATCCGCCAGACCTCCTAGGCATCCAGATGGCGCTTCATCGCAACATACTCCTCATGGCTGATTTCGCCACGGGCGAACCGCTCGCGCAGGATGGCCATGGCACTGTCCGCGGGTGGGCCGCCGGAAGAGCGCCCGTACGAGTTGCCGGACGGGCCGCCGACCATGAGCCGCACCACCAGGACGACGAACCCGATCAGGATGGCGAGGCCGACCAGCATCATGATGGGGCCGGCGAACCAGCCGCCCCAGCCCATCATATGGTCGCCATAGCCGTATCCGCCCGGTTGGGCCTGTTGCGCGACGGCACCGCCGCCGGCCATCAGGCCAATCGCGCCGAGCGCCAGGGCGCGGCTGTGCTTCGATATGACTGTCATGCTGCAAATTCCTTTCCGCTGGCAGTGCCCCCTAGATCCGAACCTTGCGCAGGCGCAGTGCGTTGCTGACGACCGACACCGAGGACAGGCTCATGGCCGCCGCCGCGAACATGGGCGAGATCAGCAGGCCGAAAACGGGATAGAGCAAGCCCGCCGCGACCGGCACGCCCGCCGCGTTGTAGGCGAGCGCGAAGAACAGGTTCTGGCGGATGTTGCGCATGGTGGCGGTGGAGAGGCGGCGGGCCCGCACAATGCCGGTCAGGTCGCCCTTCACCAGCGTGAAGCCCGCGCTCTCGATCGCGACATCCGCACCCGTGCCCATGGCGATGCCCACATCGGCCTGCGCCAGCGCCGGCGCGTCGTTCACGCCATCGCCCGCCATGGCAACGCGGTGGCCCTGCTCCTGAAGCTCCAGGATGATCCGGGCCTTATCCTCCGGCAGCACGTCGGCGCGGATTTCGTCGATGCCGAGCCGACCGGCCACGGACCGGGCCGTGCGCTCGTTGTCGCCGGTGGCCATGACGATGGTCAGCCCCAGCGCGTGCAGGTCCTTCAGCGCCTTTGGCGTGGTCTCCTTCACCGGATCGGCGACGCAGATCAGGCCGGCGATGCGGCCGTCCACCACCACGAACATGGCGGTCTCGCCCTCGTCGCGGCGCGCATCGGCCTTTTCGACCCAGTCGCCGGTCTCCACCCCCAGGTCGGCGACCATGCGGGCGTTGCCGAGCGCGACGGACCGGCCGTCCAGCCTGCCGGTCACGCCCTTGCCGGTGACGGCGTTGAAGTCCTCCGCCTTGGCGAGCGCCAGGCCGCGCTCCTCCGCGCCGCGGACGATGGCGTCCGCCAGCGGGTGCTCCGAGCCGCGTTCGAGGCTGGCGGCCAGCCGCAGCACCGCGTCCTCGTCCTGCCCTTCGGCCGGCAGCACCGCGACAAGATGCGGCTTGCCGACGGTTAGCGTGCCGGTCTTGTCGACAATCAGCGTGTCGACCTTGGCGAAGCGTTCCAGCGCCTCGGCGTTCTTGACCAGCACGCCGGCCTGCGCGCCGCGGCCGGTTGCCGTCATGATCGACATCGGCGTCGCCAGCCCGAGCGCACAAGGGCAGGCGATGATGAGGACGGCAATGCCCGCCACCAACGCATAGGCATAGGCCGGCTCCGGGCCCCAGATCGCCCAGGCGACGAAGGCCAGAACCGCAACGCCGATTACGGCGGGCACGAAGGTGCCGGCGACGGCATCCGCCAGCTTCTGGATCGGCGCGCGGGAGCGCTGGGCCGCGGCGACCATCTCGACGATCTGCGCCAGCATCGTGTCCTTGCCGATGCGCGTCGCCTCGATCACCAGGCTGCCGGTGCCGTTGATGGTGGCGCCGGTGACCGGGTCGCCCTTATCCTTCTCCACCGGCACCGGCTCGCCGGTCAGCATGGACTCGTCGACCGACGAGCGGCCCTCGATCACGGTGCCGTCGACCGGAACCTTCTCGCCCGGCCGCACGCGCAGATGGTCGCCCAGTTGCACGTCCTCCAGCGGCACCTCCTTTTCGGAGCCGTCGGGGCGGACGACCCGCGCGGTCTTGGCGGCCAGGTCCAGCAGGGCGCGGATGGCGGTGCCGGTGCGCTCCCGCGCCCGCAATTCCAGCAACTGGCCCAGCAGCACCAGCACGACGATCACCGCACCGGCCTCGAAATAGACGCCGACATGCCCTTCTGCGTCGCGGAACGCGGCGGGGAAGATGCCCGGCGCCAGCACCGCGACCACGCTGAAGACATAGGCCGCGGTCACGCCCATGCCGATCAGGCTGAACATGTTCAGGTTTAGGCTGCGGAACGACTTCACGCCTCGCACCAGGAAGGGCCAGCCGCACCACAGCACCACCGGGGTCGCCAGAACCAGCTCGATCCAGAGGGCGGTGCGCTCGCCCAGCCACGCGCGGAACGGCAGGCCGACGAGCGGCCCCATGGTGATGACCAGCAGCGGCACGGTCAGCGCCGCCCCCACCCAGAAACGGCGGGTGAAATCGACCAGTTCCGGGTTCGGCCCCTGCTCGCCCGCAACCGGGCTTTTCGGC
Source organism: Alphaproteobacteria bacterium (assembly GCA_020638555.1). NCBI lineage: Bacteria > Pseudomonadati > Pseudomonadota > Alphaproteobacteria > Alphaproteobacteria bacterium. Next base: position 351,528 of record JACKII010000004.1, read on the forward strand.
TCCAGCGCCATGCCGCAGATCGGGCAGTCGCCCGGGCCCACCTGCTCGATTTCCGGGTGCATCGGGCAGGTGTAGACCGTGCCCTCCGGCATCGGCTCCGGCTCCGGTCGGCCGTGCAGATAGTCGTCCGGGTGCGCCGTGAACTTTTGCTCGCAACCGCTGGAGCAGAAATAGAAGCGCTCGCCATTGTGCCTGGCCATGTGGCGGGCGGTCTTGCGCTGCACCGTCATGCCGCAAACCGGGTCCTTGGCTTCCAGATACGCCTGCGGCTGGCCCGCGAATTTTTCCTCGCAATGGCTGGAGCAGAAGTGGAAGTCCTCGCCGTCATGGCGATGGGTGTGCTTCGCGGTCGATGCATCGACGGTCATGCCGCAGACCGGATCGCGTTCGATCCCGTGCGCGGCTTGGTGTTCGGTCATGGGGCTCTCCCAAGTCGGCTATGCACCGGAGATGGACCTTCCAGTCACTGGAGGGTCAAGGCCATTGCCGCGACAAATTTCGCGCGGCCGATCCGGGTAGCGCTGCGACGACGGCCCCGCCCCCTCCGCCGTCGCCGGCCGGTGACGGGCCGGGACGCGCGAGCCGGAGAATGCCGGCCCTTCAACGCGGTAGTGTCTTCACCGACAAGGCGTCCCGCGCCTATGCTTCCACTTGGTCGCACGCTAATTGCAACGCTCACCCGCCAGGCCAACCAAAAACGGCGGGAGCCATTTTGATGAAGGAAACCTCAATATGTTGAAGCATCCCTTCGCAACGTCGGTACTGGCCGTTGTACTCACCGTCGCGGGCGCCGGTGCCGGCGCCGTAGCCCACGAGGGCAAAGGACCGATGGCCAACCAGGCCGGCATGATGCAATCCCAGCAGGGCGGCGGCAGCGGCATGATGATGGGCGGGAACATGCTGGTCAAAAACATGCCGTGCCAGGATATGCAGGGCCAGAACATGCAGGGCCGACGCATGATGGGCGACCATCGGAAGGGCGAGCGCTGGATGGGCCGGCGCGGCATGGGGCCCGACATGATGATGGGCCAGCACATGATGGGGCCGAACCGCATGGTCATGATGATGGCCATGATGGATACGAATGGCGACGGTGCCCTGTCGCTGGAGGAAATGCAGGCGGTCCATGCGCGCCTGTTCAAATACGCCGACAAGGACGGCGACGGCAAACTGACCCTCGACGAGATGCGGGACTTCATGCACGGCGGCATGATGGACGACGACGAGTAGAACCGTCCGGCGCTGGGCGACCGACCGCCGCCTGTCGGTGGCCGGTCCCCATCGACCGAACCCGGATTTTCGAGCCCATTCGGTCCCGACGGCGCATGGGAGTGCCGTCTTTGGGAGGGAGAGTGCCGGCCCGCCGGAACCGGACATGAGGCCGATGGGCGCCGTTGTCCGAAAGGCCCTGGAATTTCGGCGGCCGTTGAGTGATACTAAAGTTTGAGGCGGCGCTCCGGCCTCCCGCCCCCGGCTCGGCTTTTTCTGTAAAGGTCGCAGCGGCTTACAGCAGCTTTCCGGACACGATCTGCAGAGAAACTCCCATGAACCACGTCAACGACTCCTTTCAGGTCGATCACCAGACCCAACAGACGCGGCAGGCCGCCGAACGCTGGCTCGCCGCGTTCGAGACGGCGCTGGCGGCAAGGGATGCGGGCCGGATCGGCGCCCTGTTCCACGAGGATTGCCACTGGCGCGATATCCTCGCCTTCACCTGGGATCTCTCGGCTGCACGGGGCCGGGACACGATTGCGAGCGGGCTCGCCACCAACCAGGCGGACGCCCGCGCCCATGCCTTCCACCTGCCCCCCGGCCGCAAGGCGCCGCGTCTGGTCCGGCGGCTGGGCCGGGACTGCGTGGAGGCGATTTTCGAATTCCGGACCGCGGTCGGCCGCGGCGCCGGCATTGTCCGCCTGTCACCCGCCGACGGCGTGGATGGCGAGAGCGGCGAGGCAAAGGCCTGGCACCTCTCCACCACGCTGGAAGAGTTGGACGGCTGGGCCGAGAAGATCGGCGACAACCGCCCGACCGGCTATGCCTATTCCCGCAATTTCGGCGGCGACAACTGGACGGACGTGCGCCGCAAGGCCCAGGCCTATGAGGACCGCGAGCCGACGGTGCTGGTGATCGGCGGTGCGCAGTCCGGCCTTTCCATTGCCGCGCGGCTGAACCAGGTCGGTGTCGACACGCTGGTGGTGGAGCGTTGGCCGCGCATCGGCGACAGCTGGCGCAAGCGCTATCACTCGCTGGCGCTGCACAACTCGACCCACATCAACCACCTGCCCTACATGGAATTTCCGCCGACCTGGCCGCGCTACATTCCCAAGGACATGCTGGGCAACTGGTTCGAATTCTATGCCGACGCCATGGAGATCAACTGCTGGACCGACACCGAGTTCGTCGCCGGCACATGGGACGAGGCGAGCAAGACCTGGTCGGCCACCGTCCGGCGCGGCGACGGCACCGAGCGGGTGTTCCGGCCGAAGCATCTGGTGTTCGCCAACGGCGTCAGCAGCTACCCTTATATTCCGGACCTGCCCGGCCTGGACGATTTCCGGGGCGAGATCCTCCATTCCGAAGGCTTCGACAGCGGCGCCGGCTGGACCGGCAAGAATGCGCTGATCATCGGCACCGGCAGCAGCGCCAACGACATCGCGCTGGACCTGCACAGCTTCGGCGTGAACACGACGCTGGTGCAGCGCGGCTCGACCACGGTGGTCTCCATCGACCCGAGCGCCCGGCTGAACGAGGCCATCTGGGACGAAGGCCCGCCGCTCGACGACTGCGACCTGGTCGTCGCCTCGACCACGCCGGACCTGATGATCGAGGGCTACAAGCAGGTGACCCAGCGCATGTACGCGCTGGACAAACACCTGATCGACGGCCTGAAGGAGATCGGCTTCAAATACGACATGGGCGAGGACGAAACCGGCCACCAGATGAAGTATTTCCGCCGTGGCGGCGGCTACAATCTGGACGCCGGCAGCTCCGAACTGATGATCAAGGGCGAGTTGGGCCTGCTGCCCTACGAAACCGTCGAGCGCTTCACGGCCGAGGGCGTGCTGCTGAAGGACGGCTCCACCAAGCCCGTGGACCTGATCGTGCTCGCGACCGGCTATTATCCGCAAAAGGAACTGGTGAACCGCGCCCTCGGCCAGGAGATCGCGGACAGGATCGGCCCGGTCTGGGGCATCGGCGCGGACGGCGAGCTGAACAACATGTTCCGGCGCACGCCGCAGGAAGGCCTCTGGTTCATCGCCGGCGGCCTGGCCCAGTGCCGCATCAACTCCAAATACATGGCCTTGCAGATCAAGGCGATGGAGCTGGGCTTGCTGGGGCCGCTGCTTCCGCCGGCCTGATTCCCCGGTCGGCCTTCGCGCAACGCCCCCTTCCCATCGCGGGCCGGGATCGGTCGGCGTCGGCGCGACCACGCCGCCGCCGGAGCACGGCGTGCGCCATCGCTCCTGGCGCCCGGAGCGCCCGGCTGGGCGAACCGATCGTCGACCAGCGCATTTTCGGTACTGGTTGCCCCTCTCTCCTGCCCCATCTCCTGCGCAAGCGGGAGCCGATGCCTGAGAGCTTTTCACAGGACACGGGCTCTGTATTGGTCTCTCAGGCATGGGTCCCCGCTTCCGCGGGGATACGGAAGCTGGGCCGGTGAGCCAGCGGGAAAAGACTCCGCTCTAAATCCACGCTGGCAACGCTCGCCCTTACGCCCGCACGCTGAAGGCAACAAAAAAGGAAGCGCCACTCGGACGCTTCCCTTTTTTCATCGGCCGCAATTGTCATCGGCCTCGAGCGGCGGCGGTCGCCCCCTTGGGCGCGCCGATTCCCGCGGCCTAGCGAGGCGCCATCACCATCACCATCTGGCGGCCTTCCATGCGCGGCGACTGCTCGATCTTCACCTCTTCGGCAAATTCCTCGCGCACCCGCTGCAGCACCTTGGCGCCCAGGTCCTGGTGCGCCATCTCCCGACCGCGGAAGCGCAGGGTGACCTTCACCTTGTCGCCTTCCTCCAGGAATTTGCGCACCGCCTTCATCTTGACTTCATAGTCGTGCTGGTCGATGGCCGGGCGGAGCTTGATCTCCTTGACCTCGATCACCTTCTGCTTCTTGCGAGCCTCATTCTTTTTCTTCTGAGCCTCGTATTTGAAGCGGCCGTAATCCAGGATCTTGCAGACCGGCGGTTCCGCGTTCGGCGATACCTCTACCAGATCAAGGCCGGCGCGAGAGGCCTCGCGCAAGGCATCGTCGACCTTGAACACCCCGACCATATTGCCGTCGGCATCGACCAGGCGGACCAAGCGCGCCGTGATGTCGTTGTTGATACGTGGCCCGTCTTTGACCGGCGGGGCCATGTTAGCTCCTCGTGCGATGAGGCGTCTCCATTCGTTCTGCCCGCGCGCCCTCGGCATGGGCGGCCCTCAATCGGGGCCAACGCGGGCGGGGTTGACAACGGGTTTCCAAGAATTCGTTCCGGCAATGTGCGCTTAACGGCCGCACTTGCCTCGACACCCTAAAAGTAACGCAGATTTCGGGAAGCGCAAGTGACTCGTTGCCCTGGCGCCGCCCGCATCGCAGCTGGCGCGGCCCTATTCCGCGCGGGCCGCGGCCTCCAGTTTCGAGAGCGTGGTGGTCGTCGAGATCACGTCCGGGTCCTGCCGGATCTCGATCAAGGCGGCCTTGCCGCTGGCGATGGCCCGGTCCAGGGCCGGGGCGAAATCCGCCGTCGCTTCCACCAGCTCGGCATGGCCGCCATAGGCGCGCATCAGGGCGACGAAATCCGGGTTGTGCAGGTCCGTCGCGACATAGCGGCCCGGATGGCGCCGGGCCTGGTGCATGCGGATGGTGCCGTACATGCCGTTGTTGAACACCAGCACGATCGGCTTGGCGCCATAATGCATGGCGCTGGCCAGTTCCTGGCCGGTCATCATGAAGCCGCCATCGCCGACAAAAGCGAACACCCGCCGCTCGCGGTGGGCGAGCGCGGCGCCGACCGCCGCCGGCACCGCATAGCCCATGGCGCCGGAGGTCGGCGCGGCAAAGGTGTGGCGGCGCCCGAAGCGCAGGAAGCGCATCGGCCAGCCCGAGAAATTGCCGGCGTCGACGGTCACGATGCTGTCCGGCTCCAGCCGCTCCTGCACCGCGGCCATGCAGGCGCCAAGGTCGATTTTGCCGCCATACTCCCGCGGCGTCGCCCATTCGAGGAAGTCGGCCCGGCGCGCCGCGGTCCAGGCATCCCAGGGGCGATCGGCAACCGGCTCCAGCGCCGCCAGCGCGGCGGCGAAGCCTTCCGGCCCGGCCTGAATGCCCAGCGCCGGCTGGTAGACGCGCCCCAGCTCCTCGGCACTGGCGTGGACATGGACCAGCTTCATCGGCGGGTTTGGCGGCTGGATCAGGTCATAGCCCTGGGTCGTGATCTCGCCGAGACGCGCGCCGGCACAGATGAGCAGATCGCACTCGCGCACGGCCGCCGCCAGCTTCGGATTGGTGCCGGTGGTCAGGTCGCCCACATACTGTTCGGCCCCGTGGTCCAGGAAATCCAGGCAGCGGAACGAGGCCATGACCGGCACATTGTTCGCCGCCGCGAACTGACGGATATGGTCGCTCGCCCCCTGCTCCCAGCCGCCGCCGCCGATCAGCATCAACGGCTTCTGCGCTTCGGCCAGCATGGCGCGGAGCGCCTGCATCGCATGGGCGCTGGGATGGGCGCGGTGGACGGCATAGGGCGCGGTGTCGCTGACCGCCACCCGGTCGCGCAGCATGTCCTCCGGCAGGGCCAGCGCCACCGGGCCGGGCCGGCCGCTCATGGCGGTGTGGAAGGCGCGGGCGATGTATTCCGGAATGCGCTCCGCATCGTCGATCTGCGCCACCCATTTGGTGACCTGGCCGAACATGTCGCGATAGTCGATTTCCTGGAACGCTTCCCGGTCGAACTGGTCGCGCGCCACCTGGCCGATCAGCATCACCATCGGCGTCGAGTCCTGAAAGGCGGTGTGCAGGCCGATGCAGCCATGGCAGGCGCCCGGCCCGCGGGTGACCATGACGATGCCGGGCTTGCCGGTCAGCTTCGCATACGCCTCCGCCATATTCGCCGCACCGCCCTCGTGCCGGCAGGTGTAGAGGTTGAAATCCTTGTGGTCGTGCAGGGCGTCGAGCAGTTCCAGATAGCTTTCGCCGGCAACGCAGAAGGCCGTGTCGGCGCCGTGGACGCGCAGCGCGTCGGCGAGAACCTGGCCGCCGGTGCGGGTGTTGGTGGGCGTGGTCATGGAAGCGCGAATCCTTGTCTGGCAAAAGCGGTGGCGTCGCGCGGTTGTCGTCCGCACGGTCCATCGGGTCAAGACCCCTGTCCGTTGTGCGAGAGGCCCCCGGTCCCATATCCCGGGAAAGCGGCTTTCCATCCCGGCGGGAGACCCAAGAGCATGCGCATCTTCATCCTGAACGGCCATCCGGACCCCGCGCCGGGCCGACTCTGCCAGGCGCTCGCCGATGCCTATGCCGAGGGTGCGCGCACCGGTGGGCACGAGGTGCGCCGCCTCGCGGTCGGAGGGATGGAATTGCCGCTGCTGCGCTCCGAAGGCGAGTTCAACCAGACCACGCCGCCGCCCGCCGCCCGCCAGACCCAGGAGGCGCTGGAGTGGGCGGAGCACTGGGTGCTGATCTATCCGCTCTGGCTCGGCACCATGCCCGCCGCGACGAAGGCGCTGTTGGAGCAGACGCTGCGGCCAGGCTTTGCCACCGACACTGCCGGACGCTGGCCCGGCGGCCGGTTGCAGGGGCGCTCGGCGCGGGTGGTGGTGACCATGGGCATGCCGGCGCTGGCCTACCGCTGGTGGTTCGGCGCCCACAGCCTGAAGAGCCTGGAACGCAACATCCTGAAATTCTGCGGCATCGGCCCGGTCCGCGAGACGCTTTACGGCATGGTCGCCGCGGCGAGCGCGCGCAAACGCCAGGGCTGGCTCGCCGAGATGCGGAGCCTCGGCGAGCGCGGGCGCTGACCGCCGCTTTCGGCACTGGTTGACCCACTCTCCCGCCCCATCTCCCGCTTGCGCGGGGACGGGGAAGCTGGGCTAGTGAGCCAGTTGGGAAAGAAACCCCTCTAGCCGTGGAGTTCGATCACGCTCGGCAGATAGGTGGCGATGCCCGGCCAGACCGTGATCAGCACCGCCAGCGCCACCATGATCAGGAAGAACGGGATGGTGGCCCGCGCAATCCGGCCGATGGGCTCGCCGGTCATGCCCTGGATGACGAACAGGTTGAAGCCCACGGGCGGGGTGATCTGCGCCATCTCGACGACGATGACCAGGAAAATGCCGAACCAGATCTTGTCGAAGCCCGCATGCAGCACCAGCGGCAGCGTGATCGGCAGGGTCATGACAATGCTGGACATGCCCTCCAGCACGCAGCCGAGAATCGCATAGAACACCAGCAACAGCATGATGAGCGCGAACGGCGACAGGCCCAGCGCCGCGATCTCGGTCGCGATGGCCCGCGGCACGCCCAGAAAGCCCATGGCAACGCTGAGGAAATAGGCGCCGGCCACGATCATGCCGATCATGCTGACCGTGCGCACCGCGCCCAAGCAGGCCGCAACCAGATTGGCGAGGGTCAAAGAGCCTTGCAGGCCGCTGACGATCAACGCGCCCAGCACGCCCACCGCCGCCGCCTCCGACGGGCTGGCAATGCCGCCATACATCGAGCCCAGCACCGCCAGGATCAGGAACACCACCGGCCCCAGATGGCGCAGGCCATAGATGCGGGCGGCCCAGGTGACGTGCGCGTCCTGCGGTGGCGTCATGCCGGCGGTGACCGAGGCGCGAAAGCCGATATAGCTCATATAGCCGGCGGCGAGCAGCAGGCCGGGAATCACGCCGGCGATGAACAGCTTCAGGATCGAGGTCTCGGCCAGCACGCCGTAGATGATGAGGACAATGGAAGGCGGGATCAGCAGGCCCAGCGTGCCGGCGCCGGCGAGCGAGCCCATGGCCAGGTCCTTGGAATAGCCGCGGCCGAACAGTTCGCTGAGCGTGATCCGCCCGACCGTCGCCGTCGTCGCCGCGGACGAGCCGGAAATGGCGGCGAACATGGTGCAGCCCAGCACGTTCACATGCAGCAACCGCCCCGGCAGCCGGTTGGTCCAGGGCGCAAGACCGCTGAACAGCGAGGCCGAAAGCCGGGAATGGAACAGGATTTCCGCCATCAGGATGAACAGCGGCAGGCTGATCAGCTCCGGCGTGGTGATGACGTTGAAGGTGAGTTGGGCCAGCAGCTTTTCCACCGGCATGCTGCGGAACACGGCCAGGCTGATAATCCCGACCGAGAACAGCGCCACCGCCACCCAGACGCCCAGGGCCAGCGTGGTCACGAGCACGGCGAGCACGACCGCGGAAATGCCGACGACGGTGCCGTTGCCGGCGGTCACGCCATAAATGCCGGCCGCCACCGCCAGCGCCATCACCGCCAGCGTGACGATGCCGCTGGGCCGGAAGCCCGGTGCAGCGGCGGAGGCGGTCGCTTCACTCGACACCATAAGCCTCCTTGGCGGCTGTATCTTCCGGCGCCTCGCCCAGGCCGAGGCGGATCAGGCGGGCCAGCAATTGCAGGGTCAGGAGACAGGCGCCGAACGCAATCACCCCCTGGGGATAGACCAGCGGCGTCGCGTCGATGGTGGGACTGGTGCGGCCGGTGACGAAGCTCTGCCAGGCGAACAGCACCAGGGCGTAGGAGGCATAGGCGGACATCGCGAGCCCGAACAGGGTGGCGATCCAGTCGATCCCCCTGGCCATCCAGCCCGGCACGTTGTGGGTCAGCAACGACACGCGCACATGACCGCCGGTGCGCAACGTAAAGGCGGCGCCGCAGAAAATGGCCCCGGCCATCATGTAGGCGCTGTAGTCCCAGGCAAAGGTCAGGCTGATATTGAAGACGTTGCGGCAGGTGATCTCCGTCAGCACCAGGACGGCGATGCCGACGATCATCACCGCGGCGGCATAGCCGGCCAGCCGCCCGATGGCGTCAATGACTCGGAGCACGGATCCATCCGATCAGGTCTGGGAACGGGGCGCGAAAACACAGCGGGCCGACCCACAGGCCAGCCCGCGAACACGCTCACTTCCGACCGACATCGGCAAGGAAGCCGTCGATGACTTCCGCCGCTTTCGGCCCGGCGGCCTTGATGTATTCGGCCACCATGGGCTTGGTGCGCTCCTGCATGGTCGGCAACATCTGCGAGACATCGCCCATCTGGATACCGTTGCGGGTCAGGATATCGACCTTGATGGCGTCCTCCGAACGGCTGACCTCCCAGAACACGGGCTGCAACGCCTTGGCCGCGCCCTCGATGGCCTCGCGCTGGCCGGGGGTCAGGCTGTTCCAGGCATCCAGGTTCACGGTCACCGCGTTCGACGACCAGACATGGTTGGTCGGGTACATGTATTTGAGGAATTCCCAGAACTTGCCATCCACGCCCGAACTGGCCGACGTCGTCACGGCGTCGATCGTGCCCGCCGCCAGCGCCGGCACCACCTCGCCCCACGGCAGTTGCACCGAGGTCATGCCGATGCGGTTGAACATGTCGGTGGTGGATGTGTTGTAGGTGCGGATCTTGATGCCCTTCAGGTCGTCCGCGGCCATGGCCTTGACCTTGGTGTACACATACTGGCGCGGCCAGGGCACGATATAGAGCAGTTTCTGGTTATACTGCGCGTACAACTCGTTCAGCATCGGCACGAAGCGCTTGTGCAGGACCTGCAACTCGTCCAGCGACTTGACCATATAAGGCTGGGCTTCCAGGCCGAACAGCTTGTTCTCGCCGGTCTGCTGGTTCAGCAGCATGTCGCCGATGGGCACGAGGCCGTCGCGCACCGCCGTCACCATCTCGGGCCCCTTGAAGCCGAGCGAGCCGCCGGGGTGGATGTTGATCTTGACCTCGCCGCCGGTGACCTGCCCCACGACCTTGGCGAAGGTGCGGGCGTTTTCGACATGGAAATTGCTGTCGTTCCAGGCCAGCGGCAGGTCCCAGCTGGTCTCCGCCATCGCCGGTGCGGTGACCGCCACCGACAGTGCGGTGGCGCCGGCCAAGGCCAAGCCTTTCAAGGAAAACATTGTCATGGCGCTTTGTAACCTCCCGTTTGTTATCGCTCCATACTGGAGGGGAGAGCCGGTTAACGCAATGCCGAAACCCGCGGCCGGGTGCGCTAGCCCGCGCCGAGTACCGCCGTTTTCGGATCGGAGCCGAACCGGTTGGGACCGTCCGTGCCGCGCTTCAGCAGCAGGTAGAGAAACAGGATCAGGTTCAGGAGCGGCACCAGCACCAGCAAAAACCACCAGCCGCTGTTGCCGGTATCGTGCAGGCGGCGCACGCCCAGGGCGATGTTGGGAATGACGACGAACAGCCCGTAGAGGCTGCTCAGCACGCCCGCTTCGGTTTCCGGGTCGAACAGGCCCAGCGCCATATCCAAGAAAACCAGCACGAGCGACGCGACAATGTTGACCAGGACGAAGACGCCGAATTCGAGCCGGCGCGAGCGACCGGAAAACTCGAAATACCGCCGATACGGTGCCAGAACGATGTCCATTGTCGTCAAACTCCCCCGATGATCGTCTCTGTGTGTGCGGCGGGGTCGGCCGCCGCCCTGGCCCGACGGGCGCTGATGGCCCGGGCCGGAGGCGGCGGCCGGCCGGCCTTTACTGTGCCGTGATGCCGCCGTCGACGACCAGGCCGGCGCCGGTCATGAAGCCGGCGTCGTCGCTCGCCAGGAAGACGATGCCGTTGGCGATGTCCTCGGCCACGCCCAGGCGGCCGATCGGGTGCATTTTGGCGGAGAACTCCTTCGCCTTGGACGGATCGTTCAGCCCCTGCTTCTGCGCCCGCGAGACGAAGGTCTGGGCGCCCATGTCGGTGTCGATCACGCCCGGATGGATGGAGTTGCAGCGCACCCGCTGGCCCTTGCGGGCGAAATAGAGTGCCGTCGACTTGGTGAACAGCGCCACGCCGCCCTTGGTCATGGAATAGAGCGGGTCCAGTTGCGAGCCGACCAGGCCGGCGATCGACGAGGTGTTGACAATGGCCGAGCCATGCTTGCTGTGCTCGCCGCGGGCCGCCAGCGCATCGGCGCAGAGCTTGGTGCCGAGGAAGACGCCGGTCATGTTGACGGCGACCAGCTTGTTCCAGTCGTCCAGCGTCGCCTCGTCGATGCCGAGGCCGGTGAACACGCCCGCATTGTTGCAGAGAATGTCGAGCCCGCCGAACTTGTCCTCCGCCAGAGAGACGGCGGCGCGCCAGTCGGCTTCCTTGGTCACGTCGAGATGGGCATAGGCACCGGCGGCGCCCAGCTTCGCCGCGGTCTCCCGGCCGAGATCGTCCAGCACGTCGGCGACGATCACCTTCGCACCGGCCTCGACCATCATTTCCGCCGTCTTGGCGCCGATGCCGCGGGATGCACCGGAGATGAGGGCGACTTTGCCGTCGAGTCTGTTCATGAATGGGGTTTCCTCATGGTTTGGGTTAGTCATCCAATTGGACCCTCGCGAAAACTCAATATCGTCATTGCGAGGACCCCGGATTTCATCCGGGGGACGAAGCAATCCAGTTGGCCTTTAACTATTTCCAAACCCTGGATTGCCTCCCCCGGCACAAGGCCGGGGTCGCAATGACGGTATTCTGAGGCGTCCAATTTACACAAATTCAGATCATGCCAAAATAGCGCAGGGCCGCTTCAATTGCCGGTCGCATGTTACTCGGGCATGGATAGCCTGGATTCACCCTCGACTTCCATACGAAACGCTGTCGACCAACCCGAAACAGGCGGGCTTGCCTTCCGGCTTCATCAGGGCGACGCGGGAGAGATGGCCGTTTGTGCGCTCGCCGGTGACGGTCAGCAACTCGTCCCAGAACATCGGCCGGCGGAAGCGAACCTCCATGGCGAGCTGTTGCGGCGGGCCGCCGCCATCGCGCACCAGCGCCTCCATCATGATGTGCGAGCCCATGATGCCGGCGGCGATGGGCGCGCGGAAGCCGAACTGGCGCGCGATTTCCGGGTCGTCGTGAATGCGGTTCATCTTGTCGTCGGAATAGTTGCCGACGCCCTCCGGCGTCAGTTGCTTCTCGCCGATGCGAGCGAGTCCCAGGGCCGGCGCGTCCGGGTTTTCGGCGCGGGCGGCGGCGGAGCCCGGCCCCTTGCGTTCGCCCTCCTGATCCATGCGCACGCTGGTGCGGGAGAGTTCCATGGCAATCGAGCCATCGGCCCGCACCACCTCGAAGCCCGCGTGCATGAGGGTGCCGCGCGGTGCCGGCTCGATGCCGGTGATGCGGCCCTGGAGGGTGATTTCCTCGCCGATCCGCACCGGCGCATGCTGGCGGTAGTGCTGGATCATGTGCACGCTGCCGTTGATCGAGAACCCGTCCCGGTTTACGTGGCGGATGGTCAGCAGCGCGAAATGGCTGGGGTCGAGGACATCGCCCCAGATCGCCGGGTCGATGCCGCAACAGGCGAGCTTGCGCGCCTGGTAGGCCGCATCGACGGCGAAGGTCCAGGGCGTGAACGCGAAGCCGGGCGCCAGTTCGTCGTCCGAACGGGTCGCCTGGCCGGAAGGATCGGGGAGCATACGGGTCTCCTGGGTACGGAACCGAACAATCGCCTCAGGTGCTACCTGCGGCCGGCGGAGACGCCGCCGTCGACCATGTAGACGCCGCCGGTGCAGAAGCTGCTGTCGTCGGAGGCGAGGAACAGCATCATGCGCGCCACCTCTTCCGGCTTGCCATAGCGCTTCAGCGGCGTCGCACCGGCCAGCGGCTGGTCGTTGCGGCCGGGTACGCCGTGCATGTCCTCCAGCGAGCGCATCATCGGCGTGTCGATCGGCGACGGGTTCACGGTGTTGACGCGGATATTGTTGGCAGAACCCTCGATGGCGGCCGAGCGCATCAGGCCGATGGCGGCGTGCTTGGAGGCGATATAGGCCGACATGTTCGGCACCGCCCGGATGCCCGCGGTGGAGGCGGTGACGACAATCGAGCCGCCGTTTTGCTCCATCGCCTGCATGACGTATTTCAGGCCGAGCCAGACGCCGCGGACGTTGACGGCGATGACCTTGTCGAACATGGCCGGGTCGTAGTCCTGGATCCGGTCCAGCTTGCCTTCGATGCCGGCATTCAGCAGCGCGATGTCGACCTTGCCGTAGCGGGCAACGGTCTGGTCGACCAGGGCCTTGACCGAGGCCTCGTCGGTCACGTCGGTCGGGCAGATGGCGGCCCGGTCGCCGATCTCGTTCGCGACTTCCTGCAACGGGCCTTCCAGCACGTCGGCGAGCATGAGTTGCGCGCCTTCGGCAGCGAACAAGCGGGCGGCGGCGGCACCGATGCCGCGGGCGGCCCCGGTGATGATGGCAACCTTGCCGTCAAGCTTGGGCATGAGCGGTGTTTCCTCGGAGGGTGGCGTTCGTGATTGCCGCCATGCTCGCGCGCCGACGCCGGGGCGTCAATGGGCCTAGGAAACCTCGGTCGAAGACCCGGCCGCAAGTCCGAGGAATACCAGCAAGGCCTGCCCCAAACGTGCCATGTCTCCGTCCTGCAATCTCCCCACCCGGACGCCGATCTTCGCGCGCGGCACGGCCGCGATCTTATCCACCATGATCCAGGATCTGGCCCGCAACCCATTTTCGTTGCTCGGCTCGACCGACAATCGGAAGAGCGGCGTACCCGTATCCATTGAGGTGAATGCGCAGACAATGACCGACCCGGTGCCCGCGAACCGATCATCCTGTACAATGACCGCCGGGCGTGGCTTGCTGAGAAATTCGCCACCGCCCGACAAGGTCCAAATTTCCCCTCGGATCATAATCTGAGATCAATCGTAGGCATCATCCATTCGATCCCAGATAACTGCCACGGAATCGATGAACGCCTGGTCCTCCGCATCCTGTGACGCGGCAGCGACACGCAACGATTGCTCGCGGGCGGCCGCACAAAATGCAGCGGATTCGACATCCGGAACCCAATACTGCACCAATTTCAAGCCTTTGGCACGCTGCTGCGCCCGAAATCTGTTGCCCCGCTCACGGGTAGTCTTGCGGTTGGAAATCATGGCAATGCGATCACTTGAGTTCCGTTGCTAACAACATATGCAGCCAGTATCCGGCGTCAATGGGCTGGGCGCTGTCAGGCGCCGCCCCGCCGCCGCCGGCGGCTGCCCTGCCAGCCGACGCGGTAAAGGTCGAAGCGGCGGTCTTTCAACTGCTGCACCGTGCCCTGGTTGCGGCTGACGAACAGGTCGGAGAAGCGCAGGTCCGCGAACGCGATCATCTCGGTGTTGGCGCCGGAGTCCGCCGCAACGCCGTCGCGGGCGAAGGGGAAATCGCACGGGGTCAGCACGCAGCTTTCGGCATAGTGGATGTCCATGTTCTCCACGTGCGGCAGGTTGCCGACAATGCCGGACATGACGACATAGACCTGGTTCTCCACCGCGCGGGCCTGGCAGCAATAGCGCACGCGCAGATAGCCGCGCCGCTCGTCCGAGGAGAAGGGCACGAACAAGATCAGCGCGCCCTGGTCGACCAGATTGCGGGCCACTTCCGGAAACTCGCAGTCATAGCAGACCAGCACGCCGATCGGGCCGCAGTCGGTGGCAATCGCCTCCAGCCGCTCGCCGCCCTTGATGTTCCACCAATAGCGCTCGGCCGGGGTCGGGTGCAGCTTGTCCTGGACGAACACGCCGCCGTCGCGCAGGAAGACATAGCCGGTGTTGCGGATGCTCTCGTCGTCCTGGAGCGTCGGGTGCGAGCCGCCGACGATGTTAACGTTGTAGCGCACCGCCAGGGCGCTCATGAACTCGCGGAAGCGCTCGGTGTACTCGGCGACCTTGGCGACGCCGGCCAGCGGCGTCAGCGGCTTGGTCTCGGCGGCCAGCAATTGCAGGGTAAAGAGTTCCGGGAAGACGACGAAATCGCTGCGATAGTCGCTGGCGACGTCGACGAAATACTCGACCTGGTCCTCGAACGCGCTGACGCTGGAAATCTGGCGCATCTGGAACTGGACCGTGGCGACACGCACGCTTTCCGGCAGGCGGCCCATGGGCTGGGCGGCGCTGGCCTTTTCCGCCTCGGTCACCAGCGGATTGCGCCAGAGCATGTGGCTGGCATAGCCGCGGGACTGCCGATCCTCCGGCAGATAACCGGGCAGGATGCCGATAACCTCATAGCCGTTGGCCAGTTGGAAGTTCAGCACCTGGTCGCGGATCTTCTTATCCTGGACCTGCTCCAGATACTCTTCCGGCGAACCCACCTTCGCGCGGGCGCGGTTATAGCCCGGCAGGCGGCCGCCGAAGACGATGCCTTTCAACTCCCAGTACTCGCAGAGTTCGCGCCGGGCATTGTAGAGGCGCTGACCGATGCGCGAGCGGCGAATGTCCGGGTCGACCGCCACCTCCATGCCATAGAGATAGTCGCCGTTGGCATCGTGGCGCGAGGCATAGCCGTTGCCGGTGATCTCGGCCCAGGAATGGGGCTTGAGCGCGATCTCGCCGGAGATGATGAAGGTCGCCGCATGGCCGACGATCTGGTCGCCCAGTTCCACCACGAACTGGCCTTCGGGGAAGATGTTGATATTGCCGCGCACGCATTCGGGCGTGGTGGCCATGTCGCCCTTATAAATCTTGCGGCTGAGCGCGACGATGCCGCCCACGTCGCTCATGCGGGCGTTGCGAACGATCAGGCGGGGCTTTTCCGCCTTGGTCGGGGCTTTGTTTGCGGGCACGCAGGGGCCTCATGCGGTTGTTGCCAAGGCCCCTACCCTGCCCGAAAGTCGTGGGCGCGAGAACCCTTCGCCCGACCCGCCCGCCGGTTTCGTCGCCGGCCTCGCCCTCCCCGCTCCGCTGCGATAAGCTGGCCGGCGAATTGACCGACGGAGACGCCCATGGCCCGCATTCTGGTGATCAACCCGAACGCGACCGAGACCTGCACCGCCGCCATCGACCGGGCGGCCGAGCCGTTCCGGCTGGCGGGCGGGCCGCGGATCGACTGCCTGACCAACCGCGAGGGGCCGCCGGGCATTCAGAGCCAGGCGGACAGCGATGCGGTCATCCCGCACCTGCACGCGATTTGCCAGCGGGAGCCGGCGGACGCCTATGTCGTCGCCTGTTTCTCCGACCCCGGCGTGCACTCGCTGCGCGAGCGGACCGGGCGGCCGGTGATCGGCATTGCCGAGGCCGGCATGGCCGCCGCGCTCAGCCTGGGCGAGCGGTTCGGCGTCGTCGCCATCCTGCCCTCCAGCGTCGCGCGCCAGCGCCGCAGCGTGCGTGCCTATGGCCTCGCCGAACGCTATGCCGCCAGCCGCTCCATCGGCCTTTCGGTGCCGGAACTGGCCGAGGGCGCGCGGACCCGCGCGGCGATGATCGCGGCCGGCCAGCGCCTGCGCGACGAGGACGGGGCCGACGTGCTGATCCTGGGCTGCGCCGGCATGGCCGACCAGCGCGCGCCGCTGGCGGACGCCACCGGCATGCCGGTAGTGGAGCCGAGCCAGGCGGCAATCGCGCGCGCCCTGGGCGCGGTGTTGCAGGGCTGGTGAGGCGGTTGTGCCGGCCGGGCAGCGCCGCTAGGGTGGCGCCGCTTTCTCTCCAATGGACGACCCTTTCATGAGCGACACCGCCAGCAACACCCTGATTCTGGAACTGCGCACCGGCCCCGTGGTCATCGAGATGCGGCCCGACCTTGCGCCGCAGCACGTGGCCCGGATCAAGCAACTCGCCGCCGAGGGCTTTTACGACGGCCTGAAATTCCACCGCGTCATCGACGGCTTCATGGCCCAGACCGGCTGCCCGCGCGGCGACGGCACCGGCGGCTCCGGCCAGAACCTGGCGGCGGAGTTCACCGACGCCCCGTTCGAGCGCGGCACCGTCGGCATGGCGCGGGCACAGAATCCGAACAGCGGCGACAGCCAGTTCTTCATCATGTTCGACCGCTCGCCCCATCTGGACGGCCAGTACACGGTCTGGGGCCAGGTGACCGAGGGCATGGACCATGTCGACCAGATCCGGAAGGGCGCGCCGCACATGAACGGCTCGGTCAACGATCCGGACACCATCGTGCGCCTGTACCTGAAGGACTGACGGCCCCGAAACGACAAGCCAGCAGGCCATTGGCAGGCTTGTCGACCCTGGGCTAGACTTCGGCCATCGCTGATGCCCGGCCGCAGAAGCGCCGCCTCGCAGAGACCTGCGGGGCGGCGTTTTTCGTTGGCCGGTTTCCGCTCGCCCCTCGCCGGAGCCTCGCTGCGCCGATGACCCGCCCGCCCGCAAACAAACCACCCGTCAACAACCCGCTCGGCATTGCCTGGATGCTGGGCGCGGCCGTCGCGTTTTCGGGCCTGTTCGTGGCCGTGCGCGAGCTGGGGGCGATGCTGCCCACCTTCGAAATCCTGTTCCTGCGCTCGGTCTTCACCATCGCACTGATGGCGCCCTGGCTCTGGCGCGAGAAGCGCGACGCCTTCCGCTCCAGGCGGCCGGCCATGCACCTGTTGCGCGGCGCCAGCACGTTCACGGCCATGAGCCTGCTGTTCTACGGCGTCGCGCATTCGCCGCTGGCCGACGCCAGCGCGCTGCAATCGACCTATCCGCTGTTCACCATCCTGTTGGTCGCCTTGCTGCTGGGCGAGCGGCCGGGCATGAGCCGCTGGCTGGCCGCGCTGGTGGGCTTTGCCGGCATTCTGGTGATCGTCCGCCCCGGCTTTACCGCCATCGGGCCGCCGACGGCGGCGCTGCTCGGCTGCTCGATCTTCTACGCGATCTCCAACACCATCGTGCGCATGATGGCCGGCGTCGACCGTCCGACCCAGCTGGTGTTCTCGGTCAACGGCACCGTGCTGATGCTGTCGGCCGTCCCGGCCCTTTATGACTGGGTGACGCCGCCGCTGGCGGCGGTGCCGTGGATCGGCCTGCTGGCGCTCAGCGGCTATGCCGCGCACATGTGCCTGACGCGGGCGCTGTCCCATGGTGAGGCGAGCGTCGTGATGCCGTTCGACTATCTGCGCCTGCCCTTCGCGGCAATCCTGGGCTTCCTGCTCTATCGCGAGGTGCCGGACGCCTACACCCTGGCCGGCGGCGCCGTCATCTTTGCCAGCGTCAGCTATATCGCCGCCTCGGAGACCCGGCGAAAATGAGCCGGCTTCGCGCCAGCAACCCGCTCGGCATCGCCTGGATGACCGGCACGGCGGCCTCGCTGACGGCCATGTACATCGCGGCGCGGCAGCTTTCGGCGGAGGTCTCGACCTTCGAGATCGTGTTCCTGCGGGTCGGCACCGCGCTGCTGCTGATGCTGCCCTGGCTGGTGCGCAACCGGGCCCGGGCCTTCAAGACCGGCATGCCGCTGATGCATCTGGCCCGCGGCTTCTTCACCTTCGGCGCCATCACGCTGATGTTCTACGGCGTCTCGCACGCGCCGCTGGCCGACGCGACGGCGTTGCAGGCGGTCTATCCGCTGTTCACCATCCTGCTGGCGGTATTGGTCTTCGGCGAGCGGCCCGGCCTGGCGCGCTGGCTCGCGACGCTGGCCGGGTTTGCCGGCGTGCTGGTCATCGTCCGCCCCGGCTTTGCCGAGGTGAGCCCGGCGACACTGGCGCTGCTGGGATGCTCGGTGTTCTACGCGCTCTCGAACACCGTGGTGAAGCTGATGACGCGGACGGATTCGGTGGCGCAGATGACCTTCCTCGTCAATGCCATCATCCTGGTGTTGTCGGCGGTGCCGGCGGCGATGGTCTGGGTGACACCGTCGGCGGCGCTGTTGCCCTGGATCGGCCTGCTGGCCGCCTCCGGCTTCGGTGCGCAATACTGCATGACCCGTGCGCTCGGCCATGGCGAGGCGAGCGTGGTGATGCCGTTCGACTATCTGCGCCTGCCATTCGCCACCGTCGCCGGCTTCCTGCTCTATACCGAGATTCCCGACCGGTTCACGGTCATCGGCGCGCTGATCGTGTTCGCCAGCGTCACCTACATCACCGCGGCGGAGGGCCGGCGCCGGCGACGGCTTTAGGCCGTCAAAAAGCGCGCCTGTTCCCCGGACAGTGCGAAGCGCCGATCCGGGCCCGGTTGCGGCGTGCGAACTCGGGCGGGTCGGTGTTCGGATGAAGACACCGGCCCCGGATGGCGGCTCCGCCACCTCCGGGGATCACTCTCACCGGCCGCGGTGGTTAGCCGGCCGCCAATGCGTCGGCCCAGGTGGCGCGGACCGCGGCGGCGTCGGCGTCCTTGGCAATGAAGCTTTGCCCAATGCCGTGGGCCAGGATCAGGGTGAGCCGGCCGGCCTCCGTCTTCTTGTCGGAGGCCATGCGCGCCATCAGCCGGTCGATGGTCGGCGGTTGCTGGCCCATGACCTCTCGCGGCGCCACCGGCAGGCCGACACCGGCCAGATGCCGCTCCACCCGGTCCGCCACCGCGCCCTCGCACAGGCCGAGGCGCGCGGAATGGCGGAAGGCCAGCACCATGCCGACAGAGACCGCCTCGCCATGCAGCACCTGGCCGCCATAGCCCGCCTCGGCCTCCAGCGCATGGCCGAACGTGTGGCCGAGATTGAGCAGCGCCCGCGCCCCGCCCTCGCGCTCGTCGGCGGCGACGACGGCGGCCTTGGCCTCGCAACTGACGCGGACCGCGTGGGCCAGTGCCGTCGGCTCCAGCGCCAGCACGCCCTCGGCCTTTTCTTCGAGCCAGTCCCAGAAGGCCGGCTGGTCGATCAGGCCGTATTTCGCGACCTCCGCATAGCCGGCGAGCAATTCCCGCTTCGGCAGGCTCGCCAGCGCATCCGTGTCCGCCAGAACCAGCCGCGGCTGGTGGAAGGCGCCGACCAGGTTCTTGCCGTGGCGGGTGTTGATCGCGGTCTTGCCGCCGACCGAACTGTCCACCTGCGACAGCAGCGTCGTCGGCACCTGCACATAGTCGATGCCGCGCAACAGGATCGCCGCCAGGAAGCCGCCCAGATCGCCGACCACGCCGCCCCCCAGCGCCACCAGGAAACTCTTGCGGTCGAGCCCCGCGTCCAGGCACCGGTCCAGCAGCGCCCCCAGCTGATCGAAGCTCTTCGCAGCCTCGCCGGCGGGGATGGTCAGGGTCTCCGAGGCGATGCCGGCGGCCTTGAGCGAGTCGGTCATCGCGTCGGCATAGAGCGGGCCGACATGGCTGTCGGTCAGAACCACGGCACGGCGCCCCGGCAGGCGCTCGGCGATCAACCGGCCCGCCGCCGCGATCAGGCCCGGCCCGATCAGAATGTCGTAGGAGCGGTCGACCGCGGCTCCGCCCAGATCGACCGACAGGCGCTGAACGCCGCTCAGGGCCGGCATGCGTAGACCTTCATATAGCCGCCGTCCTCCAGCTTCTGCACCAGCGTGTCGACGCTGTCCTCCGGCTCGCCCTCGCCGGTGTCAACGTCGAGTTCGGCCAGGGCATAGATCGGCCCGCGCTGTTCCATCAGGGCGACCAGCTTCTGCTCGATGTCGCCGCCGGCCAGCAACGGGCGGTTGTTGCGGCGGGCGACGCGCTTGGCCAGCACGTCGAGGTCGGCGTGCAGCCAGACCGAGATGCCGCGCTCGGCAATGCGCTCGCGGGTCTCCGGGTCGTTGAAGGCGCCGCCACCCGCGGCCAGCACATGCGCCGGCTCCTCGCGCAGCAGGCGGGCGATGACGCGGCGCTCGCCGTCGCGGAACTGGGCCTCGCCGAACTTCTCGAAGATTTCGGGAATGGTGCAGCCGGCGGCCTTCTCGATCTCCGCGTCCGCGTCGATGAAGTCCATGCCGAGGCGTTGCGCCAGGCGCTTGCCGATGGTGGTTTTGCCCACGCCCATCATGCCGACCAGGACGATGGTTCGGTCGGGGCGGGCGACGATATCGGGGTTGGCGGCGTCCGCCGCGACGGTGACTCT
The DNA here is from genome assembly GCA_020638555.1 of Alphaproteobacteria bacterium. Classification (NCBI taxonomy): domain Bacteria; kingdom Pseudomonadati; phylum Pseudomonadota; class Alphaproteobacteria; species Alphaproteobacteria bacterium. The sequence goes on from JACKII010000004.1 coordinate 372,423, forward strand.
GGTCATGGCGCGATTCCATGGCGCAGGAAGGGGCCGATCGTCAAGCTATGCCGCGCGCCAGAATCCGCTAAAGTGACACAGAGCCGTCGCGTTGCGACGCGATGAACCATCCCCGACCCGGCAAAGACCAAGGATCCCCCGCGGATGGCCAAGATTGTTTTGTCCCTGATTGGCCTGGCGGTAATTGCCGCCCTGGGCGGCGCCCTTTACATCGCCATGGGCGATATCCCGCCCCCAACCCAGACCATTGAGAAGACCCTGCCGAATGCCCGCTTCGAACGCTAGAGGGCTGTCCGGCCGCCGGAGCGAGAGGCGCCGCGGGCTCGCCGCCCTGGCCCTGGGCGCGTTGGTGCTGGCAGTGCCGGTCGCGAACGCCCAGACCGTGCGGTTCCTGGACGCCAGCCCGGAAGGCGTGGGTCTGGTCCAGCCTGCCGAAGCCGGCCTGCCGGAGAGCGTGTGGCTCGGCAGTTCGCCCGAGCGGCTGGCCGCCGCCCTCGCCGCCATTCCGGCGGAAGTGCGGAGCCCCGCCCAGCACCGGGCGCTGGTCCGCCTGTTGCGCGTGGCCGCGCTGCCGCCGACCGGCGCGGCCGTGGAGCCGTCGCTGGCGAGCCTGCGCCTCGCCGCGCTTTCGCCCGCCTGGGGGCGGAGCAGGACGTGCTCGGCCTCGCCGGCCGCATCGACCCGAGCCTGCGCCAGACGCCCTACTGGGACGCCCGCGCCCGGGTGGCGCTGCTGCGTTACGACCTGGCCGGCGCCTGTGCCCTGCCGGCGGAGGCCGGGGACGCGGCCGCGACGGCCGACTGGCAGCGCCTGGCCGCCTTCTGCCGCCTGCTGCGGAGCCAGGAAGAGGCCGCCATGGTCGGCGTGATGCTGGCGGACGAACTGGCGGACAAGCAGGATGGTGACGATGCGGTCTTCGCCCACCTGTTCCTGGCAAGGCAGTTCCCGGACCGACCGACCGGCCCGTCGGTGATGCCGTCCAAGCCGCTGCATCTCGCCATGTTCCGCGCCCTGAGCCAGCCCATGGCCCTGCCCAGGACCTGGGCGGACATGCCGGCGGACGTGGCCAGCGGCATCGCCCGCTATCCCGCCGCCGGCCTGGAGCCGCGCACCGCCGCGGCGGAGCGGGCGGTGGCGGCGAATCTGTTGCCGGCCGACCTGCTGGTGCAACTCTATCTGGCGAGCGAACTGACGACGCCGCTCGGCACCGCCTATCGCCAGATGGCCTATATCCAGGGCGGCGCCGGCGCGGAGGTGGCGGCGGAATCGTTCTGGGATGCCGCGCAGACGGCGGGGGTTTACGCCCAGCTGGCGCCGTTCTCCCTGGCGTTTGCGCCGGCGCGGCCGGATGCGCCCACATCGCACCCCGCCTATGCCGCCCGCGCCCTGCGCGCGGCGCTGATCGCCGACGACCCCGCGGCCATCGGCGACTGGCAGGACGCATTCCGCACGGCCAGCCTGACCGTGGCGGGCGCCAAGACCCTGCACTCCGCCTATGCGGTGCTGGCGCTGGCCGGCGAGCCCGTGCCGCCGCCGGAGGTCTGGTGGCCGGCCTGGCAGCAGGCCGTCAAACCCGGCAAGGATGAAATCGCCCTGGTCGCCGGCCTGCTACAGGCCCTGGGACAGCCGGTACCCAAGGCCAGGGGGCCGAAAGCCGACCGGTCCAAGACCGCCCGCGCCATTGCCGAGGCGCCGCTGGGCGAAGCCGCCCTCCTGGCCCTGAACGCGCTCGCCGGGACCGAGCGGCCCAGCCATGGCTTGCAGGTCCAGGCCGTCGGAACGCTGGCCCGTCTCAGCCCGGCCGACGCACGGGCCATCGCGCTGGAACTGGCCGTTGGCAGCGGCCTCTGATCCGGTGCCGGCCGCCGATCCGGCGGTCGAGGCGTTTCTGGAAACCCTGGCGGCCGAGCGCGGCGCGGCCCGCAACACGCTGGAAGCCTATGGCCGCGACCTGCGCGCGGTCGCGACGGCGCTGCATCCGCAGGCGCTGCCGTCGGCCTCGGCAGACGACCTGCGCCGCGCGGTCCAGGCCATGGCCAAGGCCGGTCTGGCGCCGAGCACCCAGGCGCGGCGGCTGTCGGCGCTGCGGCAATTCTATGGCTATCTCGTCAGCGAAGGCCGGCGGGAGGACGACCCGACGACCGCCCTCGACTCGCCCCGTCGCGGCCAGACGCTGCCGAAAGTGCTGAGCGCGGCGGAGGTGGACGCTCTGCTGACAACCGCCGCGGCCATGGACGGCCCGGAGGGGGCGCGCCTCGCCGCGCTGATCGAACTGCTCTACGCCACCGGCCTGCGGGTGAGCGAACTGGTCAGCCTGCCGCTCGCGGCGGCGCGCCAGGGCGCCGGCGCCGGCGCGATCTGGCTGCGCGGTAAGGGCGGGCGCGAGCGCATGGTGCCGGTCGGCAGCGCCGCGGTCGCCGCGCTCGACCGCTATCTGGCGGTGCGGGGCGTGTTCGTGACCGAGCCGGGGCTGGCGAAATGGCTGTTCCCCTCGCGCAGCGCCGAGGGCTATCTGACCCGGCGCCGGGTCGGCCAGTTGCTGAAGGCGCTGGCGCTGGAGGCCGGGCTCGACCCGGACAAGGTCTCGCCGCACGTGCTGCGCCATGCCTTCGCCACGCACCTGCTGGCCCATGGCGCCGACCTGCGGGCGCTGCAAACCCTGCTCGGCCATGCCGACATCGGCACCACCCAGATCTACACCCATGTTCTGGAAGAGCGTCGCCGCGCCCTGGTGCTGGGGCATCATCCGCTGGCGGAGTGACGGCCCCTCGGATCAGGGGCCAACGGATCAGGGGGCCATCGGATCAGGCGGGAAGTTCCGGCTCGAACGACAGGCAGACGGCGGAGTCCGGTGCGGCGATCAAGGCCGAGCCCTCGGCGACCGGCGACCAGTCGTCCGCCTCCTCGTCCAGCGGTTCGGACAGGATGAGCCAGGCATTCTCCAGGCCCAGGTCATGGCTGGTAAAGCCGGAAATCGCCGACGACGGTGCGGAGAACAAAGACGGCGACTGACCGTCCGACGACCAACGGGCGCACACCACGCGCTCGCCATCGCTGATGGCGGAGGTCATGCGGAAAGGCTGGGTGATCCCCGCCGCCAGCATTTCGCCCCGCACCAGCCCGACCGCCCGGGCCAGGCCGCCCAGCGGGTCGTCGAGCAGGCCGTTGGCGACGGCCAGCAGGAACAGGGCCTCGGTGTCCGTGGTGCCCTTGCGCTCGCGATAGAGGTCATCCGGAATCAGGGCCTCCACCGCGCGGCGGATGTGATACCAGCCGCCGATCTGGCCGTTGTGCATGAAGCCCATGTGGCGATAGGTGAACGGGTGGCAGTTGGCGCGGCTGGTCTCGGTGCCGGTCGAGGCGCGGACATGGGCGAAGAACAGGCGCGACTCGATCTGCTCGGTCAGGCTGCGCAGGTTCGCGTCGTTCCAGGCCGGCAGCGTGTCGCAAAAGCGGCCGGGCTCCGGCTTGTTGCCCCACCAGGCCAGCCCGAACCCGTCCCCGTTCACCGGCGTCACGCCGCGCGACGATGAAAGGCTCTGGCGCACCAGGGAATGGCGCGGGCGCAACACCAGCGCCGCCATCTCTACCGGTGGACCAATATAGGCCAGCCAGCGACACATCCCGCCTCTCCCAAGCCTGTGACTCCGATCGCGGGGAATGGTGAGCCAGGGGTGCGGCGCCGGCAACGCCTATTTTCACAAGCCGAACGAAAAGCGGCGGCGCCCGGAGGCACCGCCGCATCGGATCGACCGGAAACGGCCGCTCAGGCGCAATCGGTCACTTCTGGCCGCCGGAGCGCACCATGGTGGAATAGGCGTTCATCAGCGTCTGGGTCATGCTGCCGACCGTGAACTTGTAATCGTCGATTTCGCCGACCGGCGTCAGCTCGGCGGCGGTGCCGGTCACGAACACCTCGCTGGCCTTGCCCAGATCCTCGTAGGGGATGTGGCGCTCGACGATTTCGATCTGCCGTTCCTTGGCCAGACGCATCACGCTCTGGCGGGTGATGCCGTTCAGGAAGCAATCCGGCGTCGGCGTGTGCAGCTTGCCGTCGATGTTCAGGAAGATGTTGGCGCCGGTGCCCTCGGCAACGAAGCCGCGCCAGTCCAGCATCATGGCGTCGTCGATCTTCTGCTCTTCCGCCCAGTGCTTGGAGAGGGTGCAGATCATGTAGAGGCCGGTGGCCTTGGAATGCACCGGCGCGCTTTCCGGCGGCGGCCGCTTCCACGGGCCGGTCTTCATGCGGATGCCCTTCATCAGCGCTTCCGGCGAGAAGTAGGACGGCCATTCCCACACCGCGATGGCGACATGGATGCGGTTCTTTTGCGCCGAAACGCCCATCTGCTCCGTGCCGCGCCAGGCGATGGGGCGGACATAGGCCTCGGTCAGGTTGTTGGCCTTTAGGGTCGCATACTTGGCGGCGTCCAGTTCCTCGGAGGTGAAAGGAACCTCGAAGCCCAGGATTTCGGCCGACTTGCGCAGCCGGTCCGAGTGCTCGCGGCAGGCATAGATGTTGCCGGTGTAGCAACGCTCGCCCTCGAACACGGCGCTGGCATAGTGCAGGCCGTGGGTCAGGACATGCAGTTTCGCGTCGCGCCAGGGCACGAGTTTGCCGTCCAGCCAGATATATCCATCGCGGTCGTCAAACGGGATCAACGGGGCCTCGGCCATGGCGAGGAACTCCTTACGGGCTATCAGTTTCGTTGGGCGCGAAATTATCTTCCAATTTTGCGCCTGTCATTGTGTTTTTCTGTCGCTTTTCACGCGCTAGAGGCAATTTTCACAAGGCGCAACACCCATTCCGCACTTCGGGATCCGACTCTAACAGGCGCAAAAACCCACGGCGAGACCCTATCCTTCCCGCACGCGCTCGGCATCGTAAAGCGCGCGGCGACAGGAGCAAGTCAAAGTCCCTGGCGCCGCTGCGTCTTCTTTGCCGGAGACCTACCCCCTCACCCGTTCGCTTTTGGGGTCGTAGAGGGGGCGGCGGCTGGCGCGGGCCTCGACCCGGCGGTCGGCAACCCGGATGGTGAAGCGGTCTTCGTCCGCCAGCGCCGCCGGCACATAGCCCAGGCCGATGGCGCTGCCCAGGGCGTGGCCGTAATTGCCGGACGTGATGCGCCCGATCGGCTGGCCGTCGTGCCAGATCGCCTCGTCATGGAACAGGTGCTCCGCCGGGTCTTCCAGCCGGAACTGGCGCAGCACGCGCGCGACGCCCTCCTGACGCTGGCGCTCGATGGCGTCGCGGCCCAGATAGGCCGCCTCGCTGCGCACCGCAAATCCCAGGCCCGCCTCCAGCGGCGTGTCGTCCGGGCCGATGTCGTGGCCCCAATGGCGGAAGGCCTTTTCGATCCGGCACGAATCCAGCGTGTGATAGCCGGCGAGTCGCAGACCGTGATCGGCGCCGGCGGCGCGCACCGCCTCATAGGCGTGCGCGACCATCTCGGTCGGCAGATAAAGCTCGAAGCCGCGCTCGCCGACATAGGTAATGCGCATGGCCCGGGCCGTGGCGCAGCCGATCTCCACCTCTGTCCAGTGGCCGAACGGGCAGCGGGCGTCGTCCAGCGTCTCGCCGCTGACCCGTTCCAGCAGGGCGACGGCATTCGGCCCCATCACCGAAAACGCGCCGAGGCCGGAGGTGATGTCGGTCAGCGCGGCGCGGTCGTCGTCGCCGATATGGTCCTCGATCCAGGCCCGGTCGCGGGCGGTGGAGGCGCAGGACGTCACGATCAGGAAGCGGTCGCCGTCCAGCCGCGCCACGGTCAGGTCGCACTCGATGCCGCCGCGGGCGTTCAGCATCTGCGTGTAGACGACGCGCCCCGGCGCGACGCGCACCTCGTTGGCAGAGAGGCGGGCCAGCACGCGCTCGGCGTCGCGGCCTTGCAGCAGCAGCTTGCCATAGCTCGCCATGTCGAACAGGCCGCAGGCCTCGCGCACCGCCATGTGCTCGGCGCGATGGTTCGCGAACCAGTTCGGGCGGCCATAGGTATAGGCGTATTCGGGCGTCTGTCCGGCGGCGGCGAACCAGTTCGGCCGCTCCCAGCCGGCGACCTGCCCGAAACAAGCCCCCTCGCCTGCCAATGCCGCGTGCAACGGCGAGCGGCGCACGCCCCGGCCGGTGGTCATCTGGCGATAGGGCCAGTGCATGGCATAGAGCGTGCCAACCGTCTCGGTCACCCGCGCCGCCAGATAGCCGCGATTGCCCTCCCAGCCGTGAAAGCGGCGGATGTCGATGTCGGTCAGGTCCATGGTGGCCGTGCCGGCGGTGATCCATTCCGCCAGCGCCTTGCCGGCGCCCGCTGCGCTGGCGATGCCGACCGAGTTGAAGCCGGCGGCGATATAGAGGCCCTGCCAGCCGGGCGCCGCGCCCAGGCAATAGGCGTTGTCCGGCGTGAAGCTCTCCGGCCCGACCAGAAGCTGGCGGATTTGCGCGCTCTCCAGGCAGGGCAGGCGTTGCAGGCCGTTGGTCATGAACGGCTCGAACTGGTCCCAGTCCTCCGGCAGCAGTTGGAAGACGAAGTCGTCGGGCACGTCGGTGCCGCGGCCCCAGGGCTTGGCGTTCGGCTCGAACCCGCCGAGGACGAGGCCGCCCACCTCCTCCTTGGCATAGAGATAGCCGTCGGGGTCGCGCAGCACCGGCTGGTTGCGGACCACGCCCTCGATGGGCCGGGTGACGATATACATGTGCTCGGCCGCGTGCAGCGGCACGGCGACGCCCAGCGGCCGCGCCAGTTCGCGGGTCCAGAGCCCGCCCGCCAGCACCACCCGCTCGCAGGCGACGCGGCCCCGGTTCGTCACCACCGCGGCGGGGGAGCGTCCGGCCCGCTCGATCCGCTCGACCTTGACGCCCTCGCGGATGGTGACGCCGCCCCGCCGCGCGCCGCGGGCGAGCGCCTGGGTGGTGTCGGTCGGGTTGGTCATGCCGTCGCCGGGGATGAAAAAGGCGGAGTCGAGGTCATCCACCGCCATCAGGGGAATTTTCGCCTGCGCCTCGGCCAACGAGATCTCGTGCATGTCGACGCCGAAACAGGCGGCCATGGCGAGACCGCGGCGCAGTTCCTCGGTGCGGGCGGCGGTGCGGGCGACGCTGATCGAGCCGGTGCGGCGGAAGCCGGTGGCCTGGCCGGTCTCGCTCTCCAGGGTTTCGTACAGGTCCGCCCCGTATTTTGCGAGCCGGGTCAGGTTGTGCGTCGCGCGAAGTTGCCCCACCAGCCCCGCCGCATGCCAGGTCGTGCCGCCGGACAACTGCCCTTGCTCCAGCAGCAGCACGTCGCTCTCGCCGAGCCTGGCCAGATGGTAGGCGATGGAGCAGCCGACAATGCCACCGCCGACAATGACGATCTTGGCCTGGTTGGGCAGGTCAGCCATGACACAGCGCTCCCTCGGCGGCCTCGGCCCAGTCCAGCAAAGCCGTGTCCCGCCCCGGTGCCGCGATCAGTTGCAGGCCCGCCGGCAACGCGCCGTCCGCCACCGGCATGGGCAGGGAGAGGGCCGGCGCGCCGGCGACCACGGCCAGGCCCATGAAATCCGAATGTCCCGGCGGCGCGGGCGTGTCCAGCGGGAAGGCGGTCATGGCGGTGGTGGGCGAGACGATGACGTCCACCTGCCGGAACAGGCGCAGAATGGCCGCCTTCGCCTGCCGCAATTGCTCCAAGGCCAGGGCAAGGCGCGGTGCGGTGAGGGCCGCGCCATAGTCCAGCATCCGGCGCACCTCCGGTGAGAAGGCGTCGAAATTGCCTGCGTGGATCGCCGCGGCGTCCGCCTCGATCGCCAGCAGCGCGGCGCGGCGGAGCGTCTGCGGGTCGAAGCCGGGCAGATCCACGGTCTCAACCGGCCGCCAGAGCGCCTCGATCCGGCGGAGGCTTTCCGCATAGGCCCGCTCCACCGCCGGCTCCAGCGGCAGCGCCTCGAAGGCGGAGAGCTTCACCACCCGGGGATTCGCCGACGCGCCCATCGACTCCGCCGCATCGGCCAGGACCCGGAACAACGCCCGCGCGTCCGCCACGGTGCGGGTGATCGGCCCGACATGGTCCAGCGCCCAGCAGAGCGGCGCCACCCCCTCGCACGGGATGGCATCGAAGGTTGGCTTGAAGCCCACCAGGCCGCAATGGCCCGCCGGCACCCGGATCGAGCCCATCGTGTCCGACCCCAGCGCCGCGTCGCACAGCCCCGCCGCCACCGCCGCGGCCGAGCCGCCGGACGAACCACCGGCGGTGTAGCCCTGGCGCAACGGGTTGTGCGTCGCCCCCCAGTGCGGATTGTTCGTGGTCGAGCCCAGCGCCGCCTCGTGCAGGTTGGTCTTGCCGAGGATGATGGCGCCGGCCCGCTTCAGCCGCGCCACCGCCGGCGCATCCGCCGCCGCCACCGAGCCGCCCGGCAGGCCGTTCGCGGTGGCGACGCCGGCGACGTCGATATTGTCCTTCACCGCCAGGCACCAGCCCTGAACCGGCGAGCGGGCCGTTGCCGCCTCCGCCGCTTGGGCGCGCGCCAGATCGGCGGTGACGCGGACATAGGCATTCAGCCGGGGATTCTGGGCGGCGATTGCATCCAGATAGGCAGCGGTCTTGGCGACGGGGTCGGGCATGGGCGGTGGCTCGGCGGCAAAAACGGCACGGAAGCGGGACATGGGCGCGACATTAGCGCGTCCGCGCCGGCCCCGAAACCTCCGCCGGTTGGCGAACCGGGACCGGGGCAGTAAGGTGGCCGCCGATTTTGCGAACGCTCCAGAGGAACCACGCCCCGTGTCCGTGTACGCCGAGCGCGAATACATGACCCTGCACGAATTCGTGCACCGGGCCCGCATCAATCTGAACCAGAATGCCTGGGATTATCTGGCGGGCGGCGCCGAGACCGAGACCACGCAGGTGCGCAATCGCCTGGCGCTCGAGTCGTTCGCCTTCCGCCCGCGCGTGCTGCGCGACGTCTCCAGCATCGACCCGTCCGGCGACGTGCTGGGCGCGCGCAAGCGGCTGCCGGTGATCCTGGCGCCCATCGGCTCGATCGAGTCGTTCACGCCCGAGGGCGGCGTCGCGCCGGCGCAGGCCGCCGAGCAATTCGGCTGCGATCACATGCTCTCGTCCGTCTGCGATCCCGGCCTGGAAGAGGTGGCGAAGTCCGTTTCCAAACCGTCCATGTTCCAGCTCTATGTGCGCGGCGACCGCTCGTTCATCGACGACGCGGCCACGCGGGCGACGGAAGCGGGCTTCCGCGCCTTTTGCCTGACGGTGGATACGGCGGTCTATTCGCGGCGCGAGCGCGACCAGGCCAAGCGCTACGCCCCCCGCGGTCGGCAACGCATGGTCGATGCCGGCGTGAATGCCATGCAGTATCAGGCGGCGCTCAACTGGGGCGATGTCGAGCACTTCAAGGCGAAGCATGCGATCCCGCTGGCGCTCAAGGGAATCATGACGGCGGAGGACGCGCGAATCGCCGTCGAGCATGGCGTTGACGTGGTCTATGTCTCCAACCATGGCGGGCGCCAGCTCGACCACGGCCGCGGCGCGGCGGATGCGCTGCGCGAGGTGGTCGAGGCCGTCGAGGGCAAGGCGGAGGTCTGGATCGACGGCGGCTTCATGCGCGGCCTCGACATGGTCAAGGCCATCGCACTGGGCGCCAATGCCGTGGGCCTCGGCCGGCTGCAGGGCTTTGCGCTGGCGGCGGGCGGCATTCCGGCCCTGGTGCGGGCGCTGGAAATCTTCGAGAACGAGGTCATTTCCGCCATGGGCCTGATGGGCGTCACCAGCCTGGCCGAGTTGAACGAGAGCTATCTGGCGACCGCTGCGCCAATTCCACCCGGCCTGAACGGGCTGACTGTCCTCAATCGCATATACCCCCATCTGGACTTGAACGATCCCGGCTATTAAGTCTGCCGCGATGTCTGCGTTCCAAACTGTCCATCGATTTAGCCCACCGACCTGAGGGACCCATACTGATGCGCAAAATGTTTGTTGCTTTTGTTGTGGCGATGCTGGCGGCACCCCTGCCGCTCGCGGCACAACAACAATCGAACGGAAAAGACGCCGCCGCCAACGAGCCGAAGATCGAAGTCTCCCGCAACGGCGACTGGGAAGTGGCCTGTCAGGAAGCGGAGAAGGACAAGAAAAAAGTCTGCGAGATGCGGCAGATCCTGGTGCAGAAAGACACCAACCGGGAATGGCTGCGCATCGCCGTCAGCTACGGCCCCAGCAAGGAGCCCGTGCTGCGCATCTTCACCCCGCTGGGCGTGCTGCTGCAACCGGGCATGGAGTTGAAGGTCGATGACTCCAGCCCGCTGCGGCTGCAGTATGCGGTCTGCCTGTCCAACCCGCCCCGTTGCCTGGTGGCCGGTCCGATGGACGACAAGCTGGTCTCGCTGCTGAAGCGCGGCAACAAGGGAACCATCACCTTCGTGCTGCCCAACAACAAGAAGGTGGCCGCGCCTTTCTCGCTGAACGGGTTCACCAAATCGCTGTCTTCGCTGCCCCAGGGCTGATCCGGGCCGGCCTCGCCGGCACCCCGCGGTACCAGAGCAAGACCGGACTAGCCGGCCGCCCTGCGGTCGGCTAGTTTTGATTCCGTCCCCATCGCAAGCGCCGGGAGTACGGAAACATGGTGCGCCTCTCCGTCATTCTGATTGTGGCCCTGCTCGGCCATGCCGCCACCGCGGGCGTGCTGGAACGCGTCGCCGAAACCAAGACGTTCCGGCTCGGCTATCGCACCGACGCGCCGCCGTTTTCGTCCGAAGCGGAGCCCGGCAAGCGGAAGGGCTACTCGCTCGATATCTGCCGTGCCGTGGGCGACGAAATCCGGGCCGAACTGAAACTGCCGGCCCTGGTCATTCAGTATGTGGCGGTCGGGGCCGAAAACCGGTTCGACAAGCTGGAAGCCGGCGATATCGACATTCTCTGCGGCCCGACCACGGCCACGCTGTCGCGGCGCGAACGGGTCGACTTCTCGCTGCCGATCTTCGTCGACGGCGCGGGCTTGCTGGTGGCCGACGCCGCGGCGGTGCAGAATCTGGATGACGTTGCCACCTTGCGCCTGGGCGTTCGGGCCGGCACCACAACCGAGACGGCGCTGCACAACACCTTCCCCGGCGCCAATCTCCGCACCATGCGCGACCATCACGATGGGATTGAGGCGCTGCTGAAAGGCGAGATCGACGTGTATTTCGCGGACCGGACGCTGCTGGTGACGCTGCGGGACACCGTTCCCGGCGCCGACACATTGCAGATTGCCGAGGAATATCTGACCGTCGAACCCTATGCGCTGGCCCTGCCAAAGGGCGACAGCCGGTTCCGTCTGCTGGTGGACCGGACTATCAGCGGCCTGTATCTGAGCGGCGGGATCGACGCCATCGCCGACGACGCCTTCGGCTCCAACCGGTTGAGCAAGCTGGTGCGGGCGCTCTACCGCATTACCCCGCTGCCGAACTGAGCGGTGCCCGGGCCGCTCCATCCTCCGGCGCTCGCAGCCCTGTTGGAGCGGCGGTCGGTGCGGCCGCGCCGGCTGGTGCCGCCGGGTCCGGACGCGACAGCCCTCGATAGCATCGCCGCCGCCGGCCTGAGAGGCATCGACCACGGCGCGCTCCGCCCCTGGCGGTTGCTGCTGGTCGAGGATCGGGAGCTGCTCGCAACCGCCTTTGCCGCGGCCGAACGCTGGCTGCGCCCCGAGGCGGACGCCCAGCGCCTGGAGCGGGCGCGGGAGAAGGCCCAAGCCGGCCCGGTCATCCTGGCCCTGATCGCCCGCCCGGTGCCCGATCGCCCCGAAGTGCCCGAACACGAGCAATGGATTGCCGTCGGCGCCGCCGCCCAGCAGATGCTGCTGGCGGCCGACGCCCTCGGTTTCGCCGGCAGCCTGCTGAGCGGGCGCAAGACCGAGGCGCCGCCGCTCCGCGCCGCCCTGGGCCTGGACGCGGACGAGCGGTTGGTGGGGTTCCTGACCCTCGGCACACCGGCGGAGCCCACCGCCACAAAACGCCCGGCACCCGATCCGCGCCGGCAGTGGTCGTCATGGCCCTGATTCCCATGCCGGCCTGGGTCGGCCCGTTGCAGCAACGCTGGCTCGCCATTCCCGGCAATGTGCGTGGGGCCATCTGGATCATGATGGCGGCGGTGTGGCTGACCGCCATGGCGGTCACCATCAAGGTGCTGGGCAAGACCATGTCGCCCTGGCAGATCGTGCTGCTGCGCTCGGTCTTCGCGCTCGTCATCATCATGCCGGCGCTGGCGCGCCAGGGGGGCTTCGGCCGTCTGCGCACCAAGCGCCCGCACGTGCACCTGCTGCGCGCGGTGGTCGGGTTTTGCGGCTTCACCTCCATGGTGTTCGCGGTCACGCATCTGGACCTGGCCCTGTTCACGACGCTGGGCTTTACCCGGATTCTGTTCATTATCCTGCTGGCGCTGCTGTTCCTCGGCGAGACGCTGAACATCCGCCGGGCCGCCGCGACGGTGGTGGGTTTTCTGGGCGTCGTCATCACCATGCAGCCGGGCGCGAATGGCGGCATCGACCACTGGGTGCTGGTGGCGCTGGGCTCCGCCCTGTTCGCCGCCGGCGTCTCCACCACGATCAAGACGCTGACCCGGACCGAGGCGCCGATCACCATCCTGGTCTGGGCCTATGGGCTGATGGCGCTGCTGGCCGCCGGCCCGGCGCTCTACGACTGGCGCATGCCCGACCCGCACGAATTCCTGCTGGTGGCCATGATCGGCGTGTTCACGACGCTCGGCCAGAGTTGCACGGTCATGGGCCTGCGCGCCGGCGATGCCACCGCGGTCGCACCGTTCGACTACACCCGCCTGCTCTACGCCGCGGCCATCGGCTTTGTCGTCTTCGGCGAGGTGCCGACTCTGACCACGCTGCTGGGCGGTGCGGTCATTGTCGGCTCGACGCTCTATATCGCGGTGCAGGGCGCCAAACGGTAGCCTTGCCGGCGCGCCCTCCGGTCGGTTATGCCCAGAGCCGACACCCCGCAACAGCACTGGTTTCCGCATGGCCCCGATCCGCGTGGCCGTCGATATCGGCGGCACTTTCACCGATTTGCAATTGCTCGACGAGGCCAGCGGCGCCTGCTGGGCGTTCAAGACGCCGACCACCCCCGCCGACCCGTCGGAAGGCCTGCTGACCGGCCTCAAGGGCGCGGCGGAGCGCTATGGTTTTGCGCTCGGCGATATCGGCCTGATCCTGCACGGCACCACAATTGCCACCAACGCGGTGCTGGAGCGCAAGCTGGCCAGGGGGGCGTTGCTGACCACCAAGGGGTTCCGCGACGTGCTGGAAATCGGCCGGCACCTGCGCAAGGACATTTACGGCCTGAAGGCCGAGCCGCGGGCGCTGCTGATCCCGCGCCAGCACCGCTACGATATTTCCGAACGCATCCGGGCCGACGGCACGGTGGAAACGCCGCTGGACGAGGGCGAAGTGCGGGCGCTGGCCCGGCGCCTGGTGGCGGATGGCGTCGAGGCGGTGGCGGTCTGCTATCTGCACGCCTACCGCAATTTCGCCCACGAACTGCGGACGCTGGAAATCCTGCGCGAGGAAGCGCCGGGCCTGCGCGTCTCGCTCTCGCACCGGGTCAGCCCGGAAATGCGCGAGTTCGAGCGCAGTTCGACCACGGTGCTGAACGCGCTGCTGATGCCGGTGGTCGGCGCCTATCTGGAGCGGATCGAGCGACGGCTGGCCGATGCCGGGGTCAACGCCGTGCTCTATCTGGTGCAGTCCAACGGCGGCGTCACCACACCGGCCACCGCAGCGGAGCAACCGGCGCGGCTGTTGCTCTCCGGCCCGTCCGGCGGGGCGATGGCGATGCAGCAACTGGCGGCCCTCACCGGGGAGGCGAACCTGGTCGGCCTCGACATGGGCGGCACCTCCACCGACATCGCCGTGGTCCGCGACGGCCGCACCACGGTGGTGACCGAGGGCAGCATTGACGGCCTGCCGGTGCGGCTGCCGATGATCGAAATCCGCACCATCGGCGCCGGCGGCGGCTCCATCGGCTATCGCGACACCGGCGGCGGCCTGCGCGTCGGCCCGGAAAGCGCCGGCGCGGAGCCCGGCCCCGCCTGCTATGGCCGCGGCGGCACCCGCCCGGCCGTCACCGACGCCAATGCGGTGCGCGGCCTGTTCGACCCGGACTTTTTCCTGGGCGGCGCCATGGCCCTGCACCTGGACCGGGCGGTGGCGGCGGTGGGCTCGCTGGCCGACGCGCTCGGCATCGACACACCACGGGCGGCGGCGGGCATGGTGCAGGTGGCGAACGCGGCCATGGCGAGCGCGGCCCGGTTGTCGCTGTTCGAGAAAGGCGCGGACCCGCGCGATTTCGTGCTGGTGCCGTTCGGCGGTGCGGCCGGCCTGCATGCCATCGGCGTCGCGGCGGAATTGGACATGCGCCGGGTGCTGTTCCCCACCGACCCCGGCACGCTGTCGGCGCGCGGCATCCTGTTCGCCGACATTGCCCACGACCTGGCCGAAACGCGCCTGCTCGGCGCCACCGACGCCTCGCTGCCGGTGCTGACCGAAATGGCGGAGCGGCTCAGGGCGGCGGGCGAGGCCGTGCTGGCGCGGGACGGCGTACCGGCGGGGCAACGCCGGCTCGATCTGGCCGCCGACATGCGCTATCGCGGCCAGGGCTATGAGTTGCTGGTGCCCTGGCAGGGCGCCCTCGACACGCAAGGGCTGGCCCAGGCTGTGGCTGCCTTCCACGCCCTGCATCTGGAACGCTTCGCCCACCAGGATCTGAGCGAAACCCCGGAAATCGTCACGCTGCGTCTGGTGGCGCGCGGCGTGCTGGCCAAGGCCCGGATCGTCGCCGGCGCCGCCCACGCTGCGGCGGAACCGAAGGGCCACCGCACGGTCGATGGCCGGGAAGCACCCGTCTACGCCCGCGAGGCCATCGGCGACACGGCGTTGAGCGGGCCGATGGTGATCGAGGAGCCCTATACGACCCTATGGCTGCCGGCCGGCTGGAGCATCCGCCATATCGGCGCCGGCAATCTGCTGGCGGAGCGGCGGGACAGCGCCTCAGGCTCAGAGCCACAAACACGCATCGCCGCCCGAGCTTTCCCGGCCGAGCCCCGGACTTGATCCGGGGCGCGGGCCGGGATCTCCGAGCGAATGCGGCCCGGGGTCCCGGATTGTCGCGCCGCGCCATCCGGGAAAGGCGCACGGTGAGGCGGTGGGCCACTGCCAGCGGCCGTCAGTCCGGCTTGCGGGCGACGATGTGCCAGATGTGCCAGTGCTTCGGCGTGCCGCGCGGCGTGGTGCTGTCGTCCTCTTCTTCCTCGAACAACTCCACTTCCCAGCCGCCGAACAGCGCCTTGACCTCGGCGCGGGTGTGGAAGGTCATGCCTTCGCGGCCGAACCAGGAATCCTTGGCGCCGTAAAGCTGCCCGGCAAAACGGCCGCCGGGCTTCAGCCGCTGCTCGATATGCAGCCAGGTGCGCGCAAACCCCTCCGCCGGGCAGAGCGGCAGGGCGAAGCTGCTGTTCAGCAACTGGCACATCGGCCAGCGCGCGTCCTCGAACCGGTCGTGGACGAAGTGGAAGGCGCCGCCGGGCGGAAAGTCCGGCCGGGCCGTCACCTCCTCCCCGGCGCTGGCGGCCTGGTCGATGCCCCAGACGGTCCAGCCGCGCCGCAGCATCTCCACCACGTCACGCCCGCCGCCGCAGCCGAGATCCACGGCGATGCCGGGCTTATCGAACCGGTCGAGGGCGAAGAGCAGCGTGGGGCGGGGCGGACGGTCGCCGGTGCGGCGATAATAGGTGCGCCAGTCGGAATCGGTACGGGGGGCGGGCGATTGAGCCATGGCCGTCATCATCACTTCTGCAAGACACGGAAGGAAGCAATCACAGGGTAACGCTAGAGGGAGGGCTTCGGTCAGTCAAACCGCTGGTTGATGACCCGCCACTGGCCGTTCGGCTGCTTCACGCAGATGATCCGGGTCGCGCCGGAAAAATCGGCCAGATCCTGCACGACCTCGCCCAGCTTCTCCTGTGGAATGTCTTTCAGGCCTTCGTTCTGGGGCATGATCCTGTCCTCCATGGTCAGGGCAGCAGCGACCGGGTACAGGCGTCCTGGGCCGCCTGATACCTGGCGTCATTCAGGAAAATCCCGGGGTCGTTCGTCAAAGCGCCCTGATCCTTCATGCATTGTTTCAACTGAGCGATGGTGACCTTTTTGCTGCGGATCGCGGAACGCAGCTTCTCCGCCCCCTCGCCCCGGCCATAGGTCGCGAACTCGACATTCAGTTCCTTCTCCGCGCTCTTCATCAGCACGGTTTTGCAAATGCCGACGATTTCCGGCTCCTTGGCGATCGGGCTGGTCAGATAGGTCATGCAGTGGGCGACGGTGTATTGCTTGTCGAGCACGTTCTTGACCATGTCGCCGACGACCGCCGCGATTTTCTCCGACGCGGCCTTGTCGAGTTCCTTGACCTGCTGACCGCGCCCGAACTGGGCATCGGAGCCGGTGGCGGCGTTGGCGTTGGTCAGCGCCGAGTCGCGGGCGGCCTTGACCTCGTCCCGAACCCGCTCCGCGTCGGCCAGTTGCTGCCGGCGCAGGTCCAGGTCGCGCTGGCGGTTGTCGACGAGCCGCTGGCGGCTGTCCAACGTACCCGCCGCCTCGCGCGCCTTGCGCTGGTTGTCGTCGCTGTTGTCCGCCTGGACGGCGGCATCGGCCGTGCGCTTGTCGTCGGCCGCCGTATCGCGGTCTTTTTCCGCCGCCTCCAGCGCGGTCTCGCCCTCGTTCACTGCGGTCTGCTTCTTCGCCACCTGATCTTCCATCTCGCCCAGCAATTGCTGGTTGGCGACCAGGCTGGCCGACGCGCTGGCATTGGCGTTGCCGGTGAGCGCCAGTTGCTGGGCGACGACGGCGCCGGTCAACTGCTCCACCGCCACCACGACCGCGGTCAGGTCCTGGCTGCGGCGCAGCAGCATGGCCATGTCCGCATTGTTGATCGTGCCGTTGTTCCGCGCCTCGCACAGCCGGTAGAGCGCGTCGCGCATCAGCTGGATCGACTGGGTACGCAGGCCGATACTGCCCGCCGCGCTCGACAGCGCGTTGGAGGCGGACGCGGCACCGGTGCCCGGCGCCGACGCGCCCAGGCCGAGCGACGCCGCATAGGCCGCCAGGGCATCCGGGCTGGGTTCGGCGCAATAGCGGGCGCCCGACTGGATGATCGCCCGTTGCTGCGCATCCAGATGCACCGCGACGCCGCCGCTGGAAACCTCGGTCCCGTCCGCCAGCGTCTTGTTCTCGCCCGGCGGCAGCAAGGTGGTGCGCCCGACCGTCTGGAGATTGGCGCACGCGCTCACGCCGATGCCGATTGCCAGCGCAGCCATCAAGCCGAGGAACCGCATTGCCACACCCTTCTTCGCGGGACGAACCGCTGCGCAGCCGCCATCGACCACCACCCAAACGCCCAGCGCCAATTGCTCGAACAATCGACAAATCGTCGCATAGGTGATACCGAAAAGCAACGTGTTTGCAACCGGATGCGCGTGAAGATGCACATGACCCGCATTCTTCCTCTCCGGCGATCATTCCGGCCTCCGGCAGGCCGAAGCGCTGCGGGAATTGGCGAAGCCGATGATCGGCCGCCGAAGCCGGCAACGCCCAAGCGGCCAAGGCGTTTGCATGCGGCGTTTCTGCCGCTAACCTTTCGGCCAATCGCACTCCGCTTCTGACCGACCAGAGACCCTGGCAAAGGCTGCATCATGACCCGCCCTCTCGAAGGCACAACCGTTCTCGACCTGACGTCCGGCGGCGCCGGCGCGTATGCCACCATGTTCCTGTCCGACTGCGGCGCCCGCGTGCTGCGCGCCGTGCGGCCGGAGGCGCCGCTGTTCCGCGACGGCGGCTTCGTCATCTGGGACCGCGGCAAGGAGGCCATCGCCCTGGACCCGTCGACGGCCGAGGGACGGGCGGCGCTGGACACGCTCGTGCCGGGATTGGATATGCTGGTGGAGGATTTCGCGCCGTCCTCGCCGTTGCAGGACGTGGTGCGCTATGACCGGTTGAAAGGGTTGAACCCCCGTCTGGTCGCCTGCTCCATCACCGCCTATGGCCTGCGCGGTCCACTGAAAGACGACCCGCCGGACGACGACCTGGTGCTGGCCCGCGCCGGCGTGCAGGGCGGCATGCCCGGCTTCCGGCCGGCGCCGGTGCACACCGTCCACCCGCTGCCGAGCGTCGGCGCGGCGCTGTTCGCTTGCATCGGCTGCGCCGCCAGCCTGCTGGCGCGCGAGGAGACGGGCCGCGGCCGCAAGGTCGAGACCTCCATGCTGGCGGGCGCCCTGCTCTATCACCCGAAGGTGATCGGCGAGGGCATCGAACGCCACGTGTTCCAGACCCACCCCTCCGGCAGCGCGCCCTTCTACAGCGTCTATGAGTGCGCCGACGGCAACTACATCCAGCTCGGCTGCGTGCATCCGGGCTTCATCCGCTCGGCGGCGGGGCTGATGGGCATTGCCGACAAGGTGGCCGAGCCGCGCTTCCTGGAAGGTCGCGGCGGCGAGACGCCGGAAGACGTGCAGGAAATGCGCGATACGCTCACGGAGATCATGAAGACCCGCACCGCCGCCGACTGGGCCGCGGCGTTCGAGGCGGCGGACGTGCCCTTCGCCCCCTCGCGCCACGCCCAGGAAGGGCTGGAGGACCCGCAGGTCATCCACAACAAAATGGTGCAGCGCCTGGCCGACCCCGACCGGGGCGAGGTGGTGCAGATGGGCGCACCGATCCACTTCACCGTCACCGAGGCTTCGCCTCAGGGGCCGCGCGCCGCCGGCGTCTCGCCGGTGCCGAGCCTGCCGTCGGTCGATGGCAAGCCCGCCGCCGCCGATGCATTGCAGGACCAGCCGCCGCTGGCCGGCATCCGCGTGCTGGAGATCACCAACCTGATCGCCGGGCCGACCAGCGGCCGCCTGCTGGCCGACCTGGGCGCCGACGTCATCAAGCTGGAGCCGCCGGCCGGCGACCTGTCGCGCCCGATCGGCCGCACGTATTTCTACAACGTCAACTTCAACAAGCGCTCGGTCTGCTTCGATGCCTCCAAGCCCGGCGCGAAGGATGCGATCCAGCGCCTGGCCGCCTCGTGCGACGCGGTTCTGGCAAACCTGCGCCCCGGCGCGACCGAGCGCATGGGCATTGGCCCGGCGATCAACCCGGACCTGATCGAGGTGCACCTGACCGGCTATGGCTGGACCGGCCCCTATTCCAAGCGACCGGGCATCGACCCGCTGGCACAGGCGATGATGGGCCTGCAACGGGCCCAGGGCGGCCCGTACAACCCGCCGAGCTTCCCGGCGGAACTGGCACCGACCGACTACACGACCGGTGCCATGGGCACGCTCGGCCTGATCCTGGCGCTCTATCAGCGCAAGCGCCATGGCGTGGTGCAGCGGGTGGAAAGCAACCTGCTGAACGGCGGCATCGTGCTCAGCTCCGCCTGGTTCAGCCAGTATCGGGGCCGGCCGGAACGCCCGCTCGCCGACCAGCAGCAATACGGATTGAGCGCCTACCACCGCCTCTATCGGGTGGCGGACGGCTGGGTCTATGTGGTGGCCGACGCGCCGGCCGAGCAGCAGGCGCTGCGGGCATGGCTGGGGGTCGGCGACCTGGATGCGCAAGGCGATGGCCACCCGGCGGTCTCGCCGCTGGGCCTCGCCATGGCCGCGGCCTTCCAGGGCCGCAAGCTCGCCGACTGCCTCGCCGGCCTGAAGGGTGCGGGCGTGCCGGCGGCGGAATCGCAGAAGGGCGACAGCGAGCTGTTCCTGGACGACCCGCATTCGCAGCAGAACAATTTCGTCGCCGAGCGCCAGCACCCGAAAGTGGGCAAGCTGAAGGTCGCCTGGAACTATATCCAGTTCTCCGACACCGCCCCGACCCTCGGCCGGCACACGCCGCTGCTGGGCGAGCACACCGCCGAGGTTCTGGCCGAAGCCGGCCTCTCCCAGGCGGAGATCGACGCCCTGTTCGCGAACGGAGGCGCCCTCCGCGAGACCGCGTAAGACCCCGGCGAGACCATCGGAACGGCAGGACGGCCTCGAACGGAGGGTGTCGTCCTGCCGGACGGAAAGGTCTTTGCCTGCGCCGCCCGAATCTGTAGGTCTATAGCGCTCCGATCGACACAATTTCGCCCATAACTTCGACCGCCGTGCTTGGAAGCGCCAAAACCCTGTTGCAAGTGGCAGCATTGCCCTATGTCTGGACCGATGACGGGCCGGAAGTCGCTTTGGTGACATCGCGCGAACGGCGGCGCTGGATCATCCCGAAAGGCTGGCCCGAACGCGATTGCAGCCTCAAGGCAGCCGCGGCGCAGGAAGCGCTTGAAGAAGCCGGCCTGGAAGGCGATATCGCCGCCGAGCCCATCGGCAGCTTCAATTATCGCAAGGGGCTGGACCGGGGCTACACGGTCACCTGCCGGGCTTTCGTCTTCCCCATGTTCGTCACCCTGCAACGCCTGCGCTGGAAGGAGCGGAAGCAACGCCGCCTCATCTGGATGCCCCTGGCAGAGGCGGCAAAGCGCGTGGACGACAAGGGGCTGGCACGTCTGTTGGCCGACCTCGCGACCGCGCCGGAACGATTGAGCGCATCCCTTTCCGAAACCCGAACCGGAGCGTCATGACGCCCACGACCAAACCCACCCTCGACAAGGACCTGGACAAGTTCGTCCATGTCGAGGCGGCAACCCGCACGGTAGCGACCGGCCCGACGGGACACATCACCGCCGTCCTGTTCCTCGGCGCATCGGCCGTTCTGGCCGGGGTTTTCGCCGGCGTCTCGCAAGAGGCCGCGCTGGTGATCTTCGCCGCCGTCCTGGGCGGCTATATGGCGCTCAATATCGGCGCCAACGACGTTGCCAACAATGTCGGCCCGGCCGTGGGCTCGCGCGCCATGAGCATGCTGTTGGCCCTGGTGATCGCCGCCATCTTCGAGAGTGCCGGCGCCCTGATCGCCGGCGGCGACGTGGTCTCGACCATTTCCAAGGGCATTATCGACCCGGCCCAGGTCCAGGATTCGCAGACCTTCATCATGGCCATGATGGCGGCGCTGGTGGCGTCGGCCATCTGGGTCAATCTCGCCACCGTGCTGGGCGCGCCGGTCTCCACCACCCATGCGGTGGTCGGCGGCGTCATGGGCGCCGGCGTGGCAGCGGTCGGCTTTCAGTTGGTCAACTGGGGAACCCTCAGCCAGATCGCGGCAAGCTGGGTGATCTCGCCATTGCTGGGCGGGGTCATTGCCGCGGGCTTCCTGGCCTTCATCAAGCTGAACCTGATCTACCAGGACGACAAGATCGCGTCGGCGCGGCGCTGGATCCCGCTGCTGATCGCCATCATGGCCGGCTGCTTCGCCAGCTATCTGACGCTGAAGGGTCTGAAACATATCTGGAAGGCCGATACGCTGTCGGTGATCGGTATCGGCCTTGCGGTGTTCGCGCTCACCTGGGGCATCACCCGCCCGCTGATCCGCCGCCAGTCGGAAGGCATGGAGAACCGCAACCGGTCGCTGCGCCGGCTGTTCCGCCTGCCGCTGATCTGCTCGGCGGCGCTGCTGTCGTTCGCGCACGGTGCCAACGACGTCGCCAATGCCATCGGCCCGCTGGCGGCGATCCTGCACAGCATCCAGCACGGCAATATCGCCATGAAGGCGGTGGTGCCCGGCTGGATCATGGTGATCGGCGCGTTCGGCATCAGCCTCGGCCTGTTCATCTATGGCCCGAAGCTGATCCGCATGGTGGGCGACCAGATCACCAAGATGAACCCGATGCGCGCCTATTGCGTGGCGCTGTCGGCGGCGATCACGGTGATCATCGCGTCCTGGCTGGGCCTGCCGGTCAGTTCCACCCATATCGCCGTCGGCGCCGTGTTCGGCGTCGGCTTTTTCCGCGAGTATTTCACCCGCCACAGCAAGCGCCGCCGGGCCATGATCATCCAGGCCGGCGGCAGCGAAAGCGTCGGCGAGGCCTCGGTCTCCATGGCGGAGGTGCGCCACCGCAAGCTGGTGCGCCGCGCCCACTTCCTGACCATCGTCGTCGCCTGGGTGGTGACGGTGCCGGCGGCCGCGGTGCTGGCCGCCGTGGTGTTCTACGCCCTCCGCCTGGTGCTCTGAGCCGTCAGAGCC
The DNA here is from genome assembly GCA_020638555.1 of Alphaproteobacteria bacterium. Taxonomy (NCBI): domain Bacteria; kingdom Pseudomonadati; phylum Pseudomonadota; class Alphaproteobacteria; species Alphaproteobacteria bacterium. Next base: position 394,521 of record JACKII010000004.1, read on the forward strand.
CCAGGCTGAGCTTGGCCAGGATGTTGCGCTGCACCTCGCTGGAGCCGCCGAAAATGGTGGCGGCGCGGAAGCCGTAATAGCGACCGGCGGAACTGGCCTCGTCCGGGGCGGCGACCGGCGGTTCGTTGTCGCCGCCGACCGCGGTTTCCAACTGCTCAAACGGCAGGGCGTAGAGGCCGGCGGCGTCCATGATCATCTCGGTCGCTTTCTGCGTCGCCTCGCTGCCGCGCAGCTTGATGATCGACGCGGACGCGCCGGGGTTCTGCCCGGTGGTCAGCGAGGACAGCATGCGCAGTTCCGAAACGCTGACCGCTTCCGCCTCCACCTCCAGTTCGGCGAGGCGCTTGGCGAAGGCCGGGTCGTCCGCGACGCCGTTGCGCTCGGCCAGCTTGCGCAGGCGGGCCAGATTCACGTTGATGCGGCCGGTGTAGAAATTGCCGCCGCGCTCGAACTCCAGCAGGTATTTGGCGACGGTCCAGCCGTCATTTTCCTCGCCGACGCGGTTGGCCTGGGGCACGCGCACGTCGGTGAAGAACACCTGGTTGACCTCGTGATGGCCGCCGAGGGTGATCAGCGGCCGGATCTCGATGCCGGGCGTGGTCATCGGGATCAGCAGGAAGGTGATGCCCTGCTGCGGCTTGCCCTCGGTCGAGGTGCGGACCAGGGCGAACATCCAGTCGGCGAAATGGGCATGGGTGGTCCAGATCTTGGAGCCGTTGATGACGTAATCGTCGCCGTCCTTCTCCGCCCGCGTTTTCAGGCTGGCGAGGTCTGAGCCGGAGCCCGGCTCCGAATAGCCCTGGCACCAATAGTCGTCGGTCGCCAGGATGCGCGGCAGGAAGCGCGCCTTCTGCTCCGGCGTGCCGTAGCGCATGATGACCGGCCCGACCATGCGCAGGCCCAGCGGGATGACCGGCGGCGCGCCGGCCTCCGCCATCTCGGTCTCGAAGATGAATTTCTGGCTGACGGTCCAGCCGGGGCCGCCGTGTTCCTTCGGCCAGTTCGGCGCGATCCAGCCCTTGCGGTGGAGGATTTTCTGCCAGCGCACCGCATCGTCCCGGTCCGGGAAGATCAGCGAGCCGTTCTGCCAGCGCTCGCGGATATCGTCCGGCAGCTCCGTGGCGAGGAAGGCGCGCACCTCGTCGCGGAAGGCGAGGTCGGCGGCGGTGAATTGCATGTCCATGGGCGGGTTCCTCACGTGGCAACAGCGTTTGATGGAAGCATAGCATCAAGCCGTGCCTGCGAAACATCGGCGTCATTGCGAGGAGCCGCAGGCGACGCGGCAATCCAGGTAACACAGAGCCTCAGCGCAAAGGCCGGTCTGGATTGCTTCGCCTTTGGCTCGCAATGACGCCGTAATAAAGAGGTGATGGCTCCTTTATCGGGTCAGCGAGGCTCGTGGATGCTTGTCCTCACAACCCCAGCACCACCTTCGCCAGGATGTTCTTCTGCACCTCGCTGGAGCCGCCCATGATCGACATGGCGCGGTTTTCGAAATAGCGGTTGGCGGCCTCCACTTCCTCCGGCCGGTGCGGGCCGGGCGCGTTGGCGGCGTCGAACGGAGCCAGCGGGATGGCGAATTCGCCGGCAGCCATCATGGTCAGTTCCGTCACCAGTTCGTTCACCTCCGAGCCGCGCAGCTTCGCCACCGAGGATTCCGGGCCCGGATTGCCGCCGGCGCTCAGGCGGGAGAGCATGCGCAGCGAGCCGATCTGTAGCGTCTCCGCTTCGATCTCAGCCTCGGCCACGCGTTGGCGGAAGGCCGGGTCGCGGTTGGCGCCGGAAAGGCGGGCGAGACCGCGCAGCCGCACCAGGTTCGCCATCAGCCAACTGCCGGAGAAATTGCCGCCGCGCTCGAACTCCAGCAGGTATTTGGCGACGGTCCAGCCGTCGTTCTCGTCACCGACGCGCAGGGAGACCGGCACGCGCACATCGTCGAAGAACACCTGGTTCAGCTCGTGATCGTTGCCGATGGTGATCAGCGGCCGCACCGAAATGCCGGGCGTGGTCATCGGCAGCATCAGAAAGGAAATGCCCTGCTGCGGCTTGCCCTCGGTCGAGGTGCGGACCAGGGCGAACATCCAGTCGGCGGCGTGCGCGTGGCTGGTCCAGATTTTCGAGCCGTTCACCACATAATGGTCGCCATCGCGCTCCGCCCGGGTTTTCAGGCTGGCCAGGTCGGAGCCGGAGCCCGGCTCGGAATAGCCCTGGCACCAATAGTCGTCGCAGGCCAGCACCCGCGGCAGGAAGCGAACCTTTTGCTCCGGCGTGCCGAACTTCATCAGCACCGGGCCGATCATAAAGGTTCCGGTCGCCATCACCGGCGGCGCGCCGGCCTCAGCGCAGGTCATCTCGAACAGGTGCTGCCGGCGCACATCCCAGCCGGGGCCGCCATATTCCGCCGGCCAGTGCGGCGCGGCCCAGCCGCGGGAATGCAGGATGCGCTGCCAGCGCCTGGCGTCCTCCGGCACGGTGAACAGGGCCGAGCCGTTCAGCCAGCGCTCGCGAATATCGTCCGGCAGGTTGGCGGCGAGCCAGGCCCGGACCTCGGCCACGAAGGCAGGGTCGCCGGGGGTGGCGTCGGCGGTGGCAAGGTTGGGTTGCATGGCAGAAGGCTCCGACCGGGCAACGGGGTCTTACGGTCACAGCTCCCCGTCGATCCGAACAGACAAATCAGGGGCAATGCGAACAGCGCGAGCACGCCCGGCAACGGTACGCTCACACCCGTGATCCTAAACACCTCGCCACCATAGTCGACAATATAGAGATTGCCGGCATTGTCCTCCCCGAACGAGACGATTTGGTTGATTTCGCCTGTATCGGTTTGGATCAGGTCCGTCCAATCGGTGAAGTCCGTAAGCGCCGAGCCATCGAAGCGCAGCGACCAAAGCTGCTCCGTCACAAAGTCGCCGAAAAAGTACAGCCCCTGGAGTTCGGCTATCGGTCCGCGATAGACCAAGCCGCCGGTGACGGAGTAGCCTTCGCCCGCCGCGACGCCGTGAGGATAAACATATTCCGGGAAGGTATAGGGAGAGAGATCCGTCGGCGCCGGCGTATCGACCGGCACAAAGCCCTCGAAATCGCGCCAACCGTAATTGGCCCCCGCCGCGCCGATATTGATCTCCTCGAATGCGGTACGCCCGACATCGGCGATCAACAGCGTCCCCGTCTGGCTGTCGAAGCCGGGGCGCCAGGGATTGCGCAGACCGGAGGCCCAGACAATATCCTCGTCGCCCGCACCGGGGCCGGCGAAGGGATTGTCGCTCGGCACCGCATAGTTGGCGAGCGGGTTTGCCGGGAAGTCATCGCCATCCACATCGATCCGCAGAATACTGCCCAGGCGGTTGTCCAACACCTGCGCCGTGTCCGATCCGGTAAAATCGGGCTGCCCGTCGCCGATTGAGGTCAAAAGCGTCCCGTCGGTCGGATCGAAGCCCAGCCAGCCGCCCACATGGGCGTATGAGGGATGCGGTAGGCTCAGCACCGGCGTCGCAGTGGGGTTGGCCAGGGTCGCGGTGAGCCCCTGGTATTCGCGGATCTCGTTCGCGCCGTGCAGGGCACTGGCGCGCACGAACAGGCGGCCGTTATTGGCATAGTCCGGGTGGAAGGCCACATCGAGCAGACCCCTGGAACCGGTGGTGAGGATATCGTCGACGGTCAGGAACGGGTTGGCCTCCAGCATCCCTGTGTGAGTGTCGAGCGCCCGAATTGCCCCGGTCCGCTGTTCACCGATGTAAAGATAGTCGTCTGATCCGGGGGCCGCCCCCACATAGATCGGATTTGCAAGGCCACTCGCAATGCGCTCTACCTGCAAGCTGGCGCCTTCGGCAGTGGACACGAAGACTCCCGCCCCCATCGTTGCCAGTATCGCAACCGATTTCAAAGCGTTATCCATTGCTCGCTCCCGAAATTCCCACAATAAATTTACGATACACCCCGGTAAGATGCAAAACAATCTCTGAGTAACAACTCAATAAACTCGCCTAGACACAACGATTGGGGCCAATTGATGGAAAAGGCCATTGGGCCTCCCCTCGGCACCATGCACGAACGCAAAGCCTGTCGCGTATCACGCTCCACCGGTCGGGAACGGGGCTTGATCTGCGGCGGCAAAGCGGGTCTCGTTGGGCCGACCTTAACGACCCTCAGGGAAGACCCGTTCCGATGTCCGAGACCGCGTCGCTCGATGTGATGTTCCAGTCTGCCACCCGATCCGGCCAGGTGGCGGGCGTCGTCGCCATGGCCGCCAGGGCCGACGGCACCGTGCTCTATCAGGGCGCCCACGGCGTCCGCCGCATGGGCGATACCCAGCCGGTGACCGACGACACCGTGTTCTGGCTCGCCTCCATGACCAAGGCGATCACCTGCGTCGGCATGCTGCAACTGATCGAGCAGGGCAAGGCCGCCATGGACCAGCCGGCGGCGGAATTGCTGCCGGCGCTGGCCAACCCGCAACTGCTGACCGGCTTCGACGCCGACGGCCAACCGCAGCTTCGCCCGGCAAAGCGGCCGATCACCGTGCGCCATTTGCTGACCCACACCTGCGGCATGAACATCTTCATGTGGGACCCGGCCATGGCCCGTTACATGGAGACCACCGGCGTCTCGCGCGAGATCGACCCGGACGCGCCCAAGCTCAACCTGCCGCTGATCCACGAGTCCGGCGAGCGCTGGCAGTATTCCTCCGGCATCGACTGGGCCGGCAAGGTGATGGAGGCGATCACCGGCCAGAAGCTGGGCGTCTATCTGAAACAGGCCATTTTCGACCCGCTCGGCATGGAGAGCACCGGCTTTGCCTGCACCGAGTCCATGTACGCGCGCCGGGCGTATCTGCACCTGCGCCAGCCGGACGGCTCGCTGGCACCACAGGAGCTGGGCCCGAACATTCCGCCGCGGATCGAACGGGGCGGCGGCGGCCTGCATTCCACCGCCGGCGACTACATGACCTTCATGCTGGAACTGCTGAACGGCGGCGGCCGGCTGCTGAAGCCCGAGACCATGCCGCTTGTCACCGAAAACCAGATGGGCGACCTGCGCGTCACGCCGATGGTCTCGGTCCGGCCGGACCTCTCTCATGACGCCGAGTTCTTCCCCGGCGTGCCGAAGGCCTGGAGCGCCGCCTTCATGATGAACCTGGAGGACGCCCCCACCGGCCGCAGCGCCGGCTCGCTCGCCTGGGCCGGGCTCACCAACTGCTATCAGTGGATCGACCCGAAAAAGGGCGTGGCCGGCCTGGTGCTGGCGCAGCATCACCCGTTCGCAGACCCCGTCGTGCTCGACCTGCTCTATGGGCTGGAGCGCGGCGTCTATGAGATGATCGGCTAGAGGAGGCCCCGCCCCATGGAATTCCGCAATCTGGGCCGCTCCGGCCTGCGCGTTTCGGCCGTTGGCCTCGGCTGCAACAATTTCGGCGGCCGCATCAAGGACCTGGAGCAAACCCGCGCGGTGGTGCATGCCGCCTTCGACGCCGGCATCACCCTGTTCGACACTGCCGACCGCTATGGCGATTTCGGCGGCTCGGAGACGCAACTGGGCCAGGTGCTGGGCCCGAACCGCAAGAACATCGTGCTGGCGACCAAGTTCGGCGGCGCGATGGACGCGGGGCCGCGCAAGGGGGCGTCGCGCCGCTGGATCATGCAGGCGGTGGAGGATTCGCTGCGGCGCCTCCAGACCGACTGGATCGACCTCTACCAACTGCATTTCCCCGACGCGAACACGCCGATCGAGGAGACGCTCCGGGCGCTCGGCGACCTCGTGCAGCAGGGCAAGGTGCGCTATATCGGCAGTTCCAACCTGCGGCCGTGGGAAATGGTGGAGGCGAGCTTCACCGCCGAGATCAAAAATCTGGTCCCCTTCGTCTCGGCGCAGGAGGAGTATTCCATCCTGGTGCGCGATATCGAGCAGGACCTGCTGCCGGTCGCCAGGCGCTATGGCTATGGCCTGCTGCCCTACTACCCGCTGGCGAACGGCCTCCTGACCGGCAAGTACAAGCGCGACGCCATGCCGGAGGGCGCGCGCCTGACGCTGGACCCGACCAAGAGCGACCACAAATACATCAACGCAGCCAACTGGCAGCGGGTCGAGCGCCTCACCGCCTTTGCCGAGGACCGCGGCCACACGCTGCTGGAACTGGCCTTCGCCTGGCTGCTGGCGGAGCCGCTGACCGCCAGCGTCATCGCCGGCGCCACCCGGCCGGAGCAGATCCACGCCAACGCCGCCGCGGCCGGCTGGACGCTCTCGGCCGACGACATGGCGGCCATCGCCGAAATCATCGCCTGAGGAGGACGAGCCCATGTTCGAAGCGTTCGAAGCCACCGACAAGGCCATCGCCGACGCCGTCGCCGCCCAGCGGGTTGCCGGCGTGCTGGCGCTCGTGCGCACGGCGAAGGGGGAGACGCTGTACGAAACCGCCCGGGGCGTGCGCGATCTCTCCACCGGCGTGGCGATGACGCCGGACACGGTCTGCAACGTGTTCTCCATGACCAAGGCGATCACGTCGGTCTGTGCCCTGCAACAGGTGGAACAGGGGCGGATCGGCCTGGACGATCCACTGGACGCGCTGCTGCCGGACCTGGCCGACCGGCCGGTGCTGGAGGGCTTCGACGCCGCGGGCCAGCCGATCCTGCGGCCGAAGCGGGGCGCCATCACGCTGCGTCGGCTGCTGACCCACACCTCCGGCTTCGTCTACGACATGTGGAACGAGCCGATGAAGCGCTATATCGAGACGGCCAAGCCGCCCAGCATGCGCCTGCGCAAGCTCGCCGCGCTGCTGCTGCCGCTGGGCTTCGATCCGGGTGAGCGCTGGGACTATGGCATTGGCATCGACTGGGCCGGCCGCGCGGTCGAGGAGCTGACCGGCCAGACCCTGGGCGCCTATATGGCCGAGCACGTGTTCCGGCCGCTGGGGATGACCAGCAGCGCCTTCGACCCGACGCCGGAGCAGGAGGCGCGCAAGGCCCGTGCGCACGGGCGCCAGGCCGACGGCTCGCTGAAACCCTTCGACCTGCCCGCGGCCGACGCACCGGAATTCGAGGGCGGCGGCGGTGGCCTGCACTGCACCATCGCCGACTATATGCGCTTCTGCGAGGCGATCCTGGCCGGCGGCGCGCCGCTGCTCAGGCCGGAGACCATGCCTCTGGTGCGCGAGAACCAGATGGGCAACCTACGCGTGCGCCCGTTGCAGCCGGCGGTGCCGCAGCTCTCCAACCCGGCCGAGTTCTTCCCCGGCCTGCCCAAGGCCTGGAGCGCCGCCTTCATGCTGAACCTGGAAGACGCGCCCACCGGCCGCAGCGCCGGCTCCATGGCCTGGGCGGGGCTAGGCAACTGCTATCACTGGATCGACCCGGTCAAGGGCGTCTGCGGCATCATCCTGACCCAGACCCTGCCATTCTGCGATCCCGACGTGCTGGCCCTGTTCGACCGGCTGGAGCGGGACACCTACGCCGCCATCGCCTGACGGTCCCGGACACGCCGCCTCACCCCGAGTGGGGCGGCAGAGCAACAGGCTTCACCCCGAGTAGGGCCGCAGGCCAATATCGAGGGGCGGCGCCCGCCGCCGCCACCCACTCGCCAAGCGGCGGCGCCAATGCTAGCCTGCCGCGGCTCACAATTGCTTCGTCAAAGAGGAAGAGACAGGGAATGGAATTCCGCAATCTCGGCCGGTCCGGCCTGCGCGTTTCGGCCGTGGGCCTCGGCTGCAACAATTTCGGCATGAAGTTGGACGAGGCCGGGACGCGCTCCGTCGTCCACGCCGCCATCGACGCCGGCATCACACTGTTCGACACCGCCGACATGTACGGCGGCCGCGGCGGCTCGGAAACGCATATCGGCGCCGTGCTCGGAACGAAGCGCAAGGACATCGTCCTCGCCTCCAAGTTCGGTATGGACATGGACGATTCCGGCCGCAAGCGAGGCGGCTCCCGTCGCTATATCATGAGCGCGGTCGAGGACTCGCTGCGCCGCCTGCGCACCGACTGGCTCGACCTGTATCAGTTGCACCAGCCGGACCCGCTGACGCCCATCGACGAGACGCTGCGGGCGCTGGACGACCTGGTTCGCGCCGGCAAGGTGCGCTATGTCGGCTGCTCCAACCTGCCGGCCTGGCAGATGGTGGAGGCGCATTTCGCGGCGGAACTCGCCAATGTCGGCGGCTTCGTCTCGGCCCAGGAAGAGTACAACATGCTGAACCGGGCGATCGAGAAGGATGTGCTGCCGGTGGCCCGGCGCTATGGCTTCGGCCTGTTGCCGTATTTCCCGCTGGCGAGCGGCCTGCTGACCGGCAAGTACAAACGCAACGCCATGCCGGAGGGCGCGCGGCTGACCACCACGCCGAAATTCGCCAACCGCACCTATGTCACCGACGCCAACTGGGCCAAGGTCGAGAAGCTGGATGCGTTTGCCAGCGAACGCGGCCACAGCCTGCTGGAACTGGCCTTCGCCTGGCTGCTGGCCGAGCCGGCCACCGCCAGCGTCATCGCCGGCGCCACCAAGCCGGAACAGGTGGCGGGCAATGTCGCCGCCGCCGGCTGGAGCCTGAGCGCCGAGGACAAGGCCGCGGTCGACGCCATTCTGGCCTGAAGCGCTGCACCCGCCCCCGAAACGCCGCTACGGCTGACCGGGGGCGCCCTCGTCCGGACGCCTCAGCGCACCGACGCCTCAGCGCACCAGGGTCTTGGGGTCGACCGCGCGGTCGTGCTGGCGCAGTTCGAAATGGAGCTGCGGTTCGGAGACCGAGCCGGTGTCGCCCACCGTGCCGATGGTCTGCCCCTGGTGCACGGTATCCCCGCGCTTGACCGCCATGGTCGAGGCATGGGCATAGGCGCTGGTCCAACCGTCCGCATGCTTGATCAGGATCAGGTTGCCGAAGCCCGGCAGGCCGTCTCCGGCATAGGCAACGGCGCCATCCGCCGTCGCGTGGATGGCGGTGCCGCGGGGCGCGGCGATGTTGATGCCGTCATTGTGCAGGCCACCCGACTTCGGGCCGAAGTCCGACAGGATGCGGCCCTCCACCGGCAGGATAAAGCCGGGATTGGTGGCCACCGCCCGCTTGGCGGCGGGCTTCGATGCCGGCATGGCCGGTTTCGCCGCCGGCGCGGACCGGGTCACCGGTTCCGCCGGCCGCTGTCGCGGCTGCGGGCCGGTCGTCATTGCCGGGGCCGGCGCCTGCGCCACCTCCCCTGCCCTGGGCGCGGCCGGAACGGCCGGTGCCACGGGTGCCGCCGGAGCGGCCGGTGCCACCGGAGCGGCCGGTGCCACCGGTGCGGTGGCCACTGTCGGTGCGGACGGTGCAACCGTCGTCGCGGGCTTTGGCCTGCCGATGGTGACAGAGGGCGTTGCCGGCGGCGTGCCAGTCCCGACTTGTGGCAGGCGTTGCGGCGCCATTTCGGTGCTGGCCCCCGCGGTCGCGCCCGGTGCCGTCACCACGGGGCGGGGCGCCGCGACCGTGGAACCGGGCGGCAACGCCGCCATCTGGCTTCCCGCGCGGGGAATGGCGAGGCGCGTTTCCGGCAACAGACGGTCGGGGTTGGTCAGGGCGTTCGCGGCGATCAGATCGGCGGTCGAAACGCCGGTCTGCCGGCTGACCTGCCGCAAGGTATCCCCCGGCTGGACGACATAGACATACTCATTCGGCACGCGCAGAACCGACCCGGCCTGGATGCGGTCGTCCCTCAGGCCGTTCACCGCCATCAGGTTGGCGACGGTCACATTCTTGACCCGGGCAATCTCCATCAGGGTATCGCCGCTACAGACGACAACCTGTCCCGGACCCGCCTGGTCCCGATTGCATGTCGGAGCCGCCGTCGCGGCGGTTGCGCCGGTTTGGTATTTCGGCGCCACGCGGATGCCGCCGCATCCGGCGACAACCAAAAGCGCGCTCAGCGCCAAACCAACACCGCTCAGCCTCAGCATCGAATCAGCCGCCTTTCGGGGACACTGTTCCACAAATGACCTCAGAAGGTTCCCTTATCGCGATTCGGGGGGGAGCGATAGTCCGGTAGCCGATCATGCCGGCCAGAGATCCTCCAGCGCCCCCATGGTCTCGCGGCAGGTGAGGTCTGCGGTCAACGGCGTCACCGTGATCCAGCCTTCCTCGATCAACTGCTCGTCGCTGCCGGCGGTGTGGAAGGCCTGCTCGCGCTCGGTGGAGACCCAGATATAGGGATTGCCGCGCGGGTCGATGCCCTCCTGCAGCCGGCCGCCCGGCTTGCGCCGGCCTTGCGGCACCAGCTTGACGCCCTGCACCGCATCCGGCTCGATATCCGGAAAATTGACATTGACGATCACGTCGCGCCGCCAGTCCGCCGTCAGCACCTGACGCAGCACCGGCAGCAAATGCGCCTCGGCGGTCTGCCAGCGGGCCGGGCCGAGCGGCGTCTTGTTCAGGGAAAAGGCAATCGAGCGGACACCGCAGAGCGCCGCTTCCATCGCTGCCCCCACCGTGCCGGAATAGAGCACGTCGCCACCGATATTCCCGCCCCGGTTGATGCCGGAAATCACCAGGTCCGGCGCCTGCGGCATGACATGGCGCAGTGCCAGCAGCACGGCGTCGGTGGGCGTGCCCGCCACCGCCTTGCGCCGCTCGCCCATGTCGTGCACCCGCAAGGGCGAGTGAATGGTGAGCGCGTGGCTGGTGGCGCTCTGCTCGTAGCGCGGCGCCACGACCCAGAGTTCCTTCACCAGCGGCGCCACCAGCTTTTCCAGCAGCGCGATGCCGGGGGCTTCGATGCCGTCGTCGTTGGTCAGCAGCACGCGGGCCTGGGCGAGGTCGATCATGGGCGGTCTCCGTCGATCCGATCTATGCCGCCCATATAGGGCCGCAATACCTCTGGAACGATGACAGAGCCATCCGCCTGCTGATAATTTTCCAGCACCGCGACCAGGGTGCGCCCCACCGCCAGGCCGGAGCCATTCAAAGTGTGGCAGAACACGTTGCCCTTGCCCTCGGCCGGCTTGAAGCGGGCGTTCATCCGCCGGGCCTGGAAGTCGCCGCAGTTGGAGCAGGAGCTGATCTCGCGATAGGTGTCCTGGCCCGGCAGCCAGACCTCGATGTCATAGGTCTTGCGCGCGCCGAAGCCCGTATCGCCGGCACACAGCACGACCACGCGATAAGCAAGGCCCAGGCGCTTCAGCACCTCTTCCGCGCAGCCGGTCATGCGCTCGTGCTCGGCTTCGGACAGGTCGGGCGTGGTGATCGAGACCAGTTCGACCTTCTCGAACTGGTGCTGGCGGATCATGCCGCGGGTGTCGCGCCCGGCCGAGCCGGCCTCGGAGCGGAAACAGAGCGTGTGCGCCGTGCGCCGGATCGGCAGGTCGGCCTCCGCCAGAATCTCGCCCGCCACCAGGTTGGTCATGGTGATTTCGGACGTGGCCGTCAGCCAGTAGCCGTCGGTGGTCTGGAAGCTGTCCTCGGCGAATTTCGGCAACTGGCCGGTGCCATAGAGTGCCGCGTCGCGCACCAGCACCGGCGGATTGGTCTCGGTATAGCCGTGCTCTTGCGTTTGCAGGTCGAGCATGAACTGGGCCAGCGCCCGGTGCAGGCGCGCAACCGTGCCCTGCATCACCACGAAGCGGGCGCCGGAAAGCTTGGCCGCGCCTTCGAAATTCAGCCCGCCCAGGCCCTCGCCGATGGCGACATGGTCCTTGGGCTCGAAATCGAACTGCGGCGGCTCGCCGACCCGGCGCAGTTCGACATTGGCGCTCTCGTCCGGCCCGTCCGGCACATCGTCGGCCAGCACGTTCGGCAGGGTGGAGAGCAGCGCGTCGATCGCTTCCGCCGCGGCTTTCTCGTCCGCCTCGGCCGCGCCGGCCTTGTCCTTCAGGCCCTCGACCTCGGCCATCAGGTCCGAGGCATCCTCGCCCTTGCCCTTGGCCTTGCCGATCAGCTTGGACAGGTCCTTGCGGCGCGACTGCACCTCCTGAAAGGCGGTCTGCGCGCCACGGCGGCGTTCGTCGAGCGCCAGGATTTGCCGCGCCACGGGCTCGGCGCCGCGCCGGGCAAGCGCCCGGTCCAGGGCTTCCGGCTCGGCGCGGATCCAGCGCAGGTCTAACATCGGCTATTCGTCCTCGTCGTCATAGGCGGCCTCGCGCTCGGCGCGTTTGCGCTCGACCACGCGGGCCATGTAAATCGAAATCTCGTAGAGTATCAGCCCCGGTATCGCGAGGCCGATCTGGCTGATGACGTCGGGCGGCGTCAGCACAGCCGCCAGCAGGAACAGGATCACCACGGCGTATTTGCGCTTGCGCGCCAGCGTGTCCGCACTCACCAGCCCGACGCGTGCCAGCAGGGTGAGCGCCACCGGCATCTGGAAGAACAGGCCGAACGCGAAAATCAGCTTCATGACGAGGCTGAGATATTCGCCGACCTTGGCTTCCAACTGGATCGGCAGCCCGCCCGCCACGCCCGTCGTCTCGAACGACAGGAAAAAGTGCCAGGCCAGCGGAAAGATGAAGAAATACACCATGGCGCCGCCCATGAAGAACAGCACCGGGGTGGCGACCAGATAGGGCAGAAAGGCGCCGCGCTCGTTCGAATAGAGGCCGGGCGCCGCAAACTTGTACAACTGGCTCGCGATAATCGGGAACGAGATGAACAGGGCGGCGAAGAACGAGACCTTAATATAGGTGAAAAAGGTCTCGGTCAGGCCGGTATAGATCATGCGCCGGCCGGTCTGGCCCTGAAACTGGTCCGCCAGGGGTTGCACCAGAAAGGCGAAGATATCCTCGGCGAAATAGTAGCAGACCAGGAAGCACAACAGCAGCGCCACCAGCGAATACATCAGGCGCTGGCGCAGTTCGATGAGGTGGTCGATCAACGGCGCGCGGGTGGCTTCCTGCTGCGCCTCTTCTTCCTCGCGGCTGGGACGGGCGCTCATGACGAGGCCGTCGGGTTGGATTTCGGCAGCGGCTCCGCTTCCGCCGGAGCGTCCGTTGCGACCCCCGCCGCGCCCGTGGGCGAATCCCCGGTCGGCGGCTCGATCCGGTTCGGCGGTTCCATGGTGTTGGCGTCGCTGTCCGCCGCCACCTCAGACGCGGGCACCTCAGACGACTTTGCCGCCTTGCCGGCGTCGTCGACATCGCTGTTCAGAAACCGGTCGATGGACTTGGTACTGGTCGCGTCGTTCACGGTCTTCTGCAACTCGCGCAACTCTTCCTCGCGGGCGATATCGTCGATGCTATCCTGGAACTGGCGCACCATCCTGCGCACGTAGCCGACATATTTGCCGAACGTGTGCAAGGCGGCGGGCAGATCCTTCGGCCCGATGACGATCAAGGCGACTATGGCGACCAAAAACAGCTCGGTCCAGCCGACATCCAGCATCGCTTCTGACAGCCCTTCGCAACCGACGCGGGCGGCGTGGAGCCGTTAGCTCTGCGCCGGGTCCTTCTGCTGGGACGAACCTTTCTGTTCCACCTGGCCGGCAGGCTTGTTCAGGTGAGCCGTATCCTCGTCATCGTCCTTCATCCCGGCCTTGAAGCTTTTGATTCCCTTGGCCACGTCGCCCATCAGGCGCGGGATCCGACCGGCGCCGAACAAGACGGCGATGATCAGAACGACAATCAGGATTTGCCAAATGCTGACCCCCATGGGATCGCTCCTTCACGCTTGAGAACGGCGTTTCGTCCGCTGCGGTTTATCGCAGAAAGCAACCGCCTGGGCAATGTGTCGGGCCGCGGCCCTTTAGACGCGGTTCGACGCCCCGCGCGGAAACACGAGCGCGGCGCCTTCGGGAATGGACACATGCACTTGGTCACCTTCCGCCAGCGCGTCCGCTTCGCCGGCGCGGGCGGTCAAAGGCGCAGGAAAGCCATCGACATCAAGCTGATACAGGGTCGACCGACCCAGTGGCCGCTTCAGGGCGACGATACCGCCATTGCAACGGCCGCAGCCCGCCGGGCCCAGCGCCACGTGCAGCCGATCCGGCCGCACCAGCACCTCGACCGCGGTACCGCAGGCCAGATTCGGCGTTTCCACGAGGCCGGCCGGCGTCCAGCACGAGCCTTGCTGCACCACCGCCTCGAACCGGTTCACCTCGCCGAAGAATCCGGCGACGAACGGAGTGCGCGGATGCTGGTAGAGTTCGCCGGGCGTCCCCACCTGCTCGATCACGCCGTCGTTCAGCAGCGCGATGCGGTCGGCCATGAACATGGCTTCCTCCGCATCGTGGGTGACCATGATGGCCGTGGTGCCGGTGCGCTTCAGCACCCGCACCGTCTCGCACCGCAGGCTCTGCCGCAGGCTGGCGTCCAGCCCGGAGAAGGGCTCGTCCAGCAGGATGACGCTCGGCTCCGGCGCCAGCGCGCGCGCCAATGCCACGCGCTGTTTCTGCCCGCCGGACAGTTCGTCCGGATAGGCATCCGCCTTCTCGGTCAGGCCGACCTCGGCCAACATGGCCATGACCCGGTCGCGCCGCGCGCCGTTGCGCAGGCGCTTCAGGCCGAAGCCCACATTCTCCGCAACCGTCAGATGCGGGAACAGGGCAAAATCCTGGAACATGAAGCCGATGCGGCGTTGTTCGGCCGGCAGGAATTTCCGACCGCCGCTCACCACGGCGCCATGCAGCGCCACAGTGCCGCTGTCCGGCGTTTCCAGACCGGCGATCAAGCGCAGCGTCGTGGTCTTGCCACAGCCGGACGGGCCGAGCAGGGCCAACACCTCGCCTTCGGCAACCGACAGGCTGATGCCGTGCACGCCGGCACGGCTTTCCACCCTGGCACTGGGATAGGCGAGATGGATGTCGCACAGATCGACGGCAATGCCGCGCGCCTGGCGGGCCTTCCACCCGGTTTCTTGCCCAAGTTCTTCGCCAAGATAGACCATGCTGGACGCGCTCTCCCTGCGGCCGGGCTGCGGACGGTTATCGACCGCCCACCGGTTACATCCTTCGTCTAACTACGTAATGCAAATCATTCGCAACGGCAAGGCCGCAAACGCCGCAGGTTACGCCATGGGATCGTCGTCGGCAATCGGCCGCTCCGGCTCCGCGGCGGCGGGGGGCTCGGCCGGCGGTTCCCCTGCCCCGGAACGCGGAAGATCCAGCAAGGGGGCGGGATCGAACAGGCCCGCGGCGCGCAACTCGTCCAGGCCGGGCAGGTCCTTCAGGCTCGCGAGCCCGAACGCCTCCAGGAAGGCCGGCGCGGTGAGCCAGGTCAGCGGCCGCCCCGGCACGTCCTTGCGCGGCCCCGGCTTGATCCAGCCGGTGTCCAGCAGCGCGTCCATGGTGGTGCTGCCGACGGAAACGCCGCGGATCGCCTCGATTTCGGGGCGTGTGATCGGCTGGTGGTAGGCGATGATCGCCAGCGTTTCCTCCATGGCCCGCGTCAGCCGTCGCTCCTCGCGCCGGGTGAGTTCCAGGGCCGGAGCCAGGTCCGGCGCGGTGCGAAACGCCCATTTGCCGCCCAACTGCACCGGCTCGACGCCGCGACCGGCATAGTCCAGTTGCAGCCGCTCGATCACCGCCGAGACCTTGACGTCGGGCGGCAGCCGCCGGGCGATTTCGGCCTCGGCGACGGGGGCCTCGGCGGCAAACAACAGGGCTTCGACCAGGCGCGTCGCTTCCAGCAGGTCATCCATCGCCCGGCTCCTCCGGTGGCCCGGCGCCATCGCGGCGGCGGGAGAGATAGAGCGGGCCATAGGTCTCGTCCTGGCGCAACCGCACCTGCCCCGCCTTGGCCAGTTCCAGACTGGCCACGAAGGACGAGGCCAGGGCCGAGCGGCTCTGAATGCCGGGGCGCAGGCCCCGCGGCAGGAAGCTGCGCAGCTCGCCCCAGCTCGGCACCTGGCCGACCAGACGTTCCAGCCGGGCGAGCGCGGCCTCGACCGAGGTCAAAAGGCCGGGGTCGATGGACAGCACCGGCGGCGGCGTCCGCCGCGCCGCCACCGCGCCATAGCTGCGCAGCAGCGTCGGCAGGTCCGCCACCCATTCCTTTTGCATGCGCGTCGGCAGCCCCTCCGCCCCACCGCGGCCGTGCCAGTCGCGGCCCCGGCGCGGCAGGGCGAACAGGCGTTTGGCGGCCTGCTGCATTGCCTCCAGCCGCCGCATCTGCTCGGCCAGCGCCTCCGCCAGTTCCGTGGCGCTCTGGCCGTCCGGCGAGGGCTCGTCGCGGGGCAGCAGCAGGCGCGATTTCAGATAGGCGAGCCAGGCGGCCATCACCAGATACTCGGCCGCGATCTCCAGGCGCGCGGCCTTGGCCTCCGCGATAAAGGCCAGATACTGGTCCGCCAGCGCCGAAATGGAGAGCACCGCCAGATCGATCTTGCGATCGCGGGCCAGCGCCAGCAGCAGGTCGATCGGCCCTTCATAGCCGGCCAGATCGACCGTCCATTCCGCGTCCGGCGTCCGGCGTTCCTGGCTGCTGGGCTCCGTCTCCAACCGCGACCTCCTCGGAATCAGGTGAAAATGGTCGTGATCAGCCAGAACAAGGTCCCGACCACGTACTGGATCGCGTGCCAGACAAAGTTGAGGTCCAGCCCCAGCTCTCGTCCGAACATGGGCAGGATGAAAATCAGCCCCAGGACGATGAAAAACCCGACCGGCTCGATCCGCGCCAGCGGCATCGCCAGCGAGCGCGGCAGCAAACCGACGGCAATCCGGCCGCCGTCCAGTGGCGGGATCGGGATCAGATTGAAGGTCGCCAGGATCAGGTTGATGATGATCGACTTTTCCAGCACCAAAGCGGCCCAGTTCTGGGCCGAGAGCGGCAGAAACCCGACAAAGTTGAACAGCGCGGCCGAGGCGCAGGCCAGCAGGATGTTGATGCCCGGCCCCGCCGCCGCCACCCACACCATGTCCCACCGCGGATGGCGCAGGCGGTGGAAGGCGACCGGCACCGGCTTGGCATAGCCGAACAGGAAGGGCGAGCCGAAAATCAGCAACAGACCCGGAATGATCAGCGTTCCCATCGGGTCGACATGGCGGATCGGGTTGAAGGTCACCCGCCCCAGGCGATAGGCCGTGTCGTCCCCCAGCTTCCACGCGGCCCAGCCATGGGCGGCCTCGTGGAAGGTAATGGCGATCAGCACCGGCAGGGCCCAGATCGAAAACTGGTAGATCGTGTGGCCAAGTTGATCCATGGTCTCGCTTTCAGACTGCCGGTTCGGCCAGCAGCGCCGCGAGGCGCCCTGCCCCGTCGACCGCATCGAAGGGCTGCGCTGCGGGCCGGACGATCCGGCTCCATCGGGCCGCCGCCGCGTCGCTCAGAGGCCCGACCGCAGCGGCCACGGCCCGCATCTCCGCCGCATCGCCATTGCAGTGCAGCACCGCATCACAGCCGGCGGCGAGCGACCGTGCCGCCCGCTCCCGGAAGGTTCCGCCCAGCGCCGCCATCGACAGGTCGTCGGAGAGCAGAAACCCGTCAAAGCCGATCCGGCCGCGCACCACCTCGTCGATCACCTTGGCGGACAGGGTCGCGGGCACGCCGGGGTCGAGGGCCGCATAGTCGATGTGTGCGGTCATGGCGAGCGGCAGGTCGTTCAACGCCCGGAACGGCGCGAAATCCACCGCATCCAGCTCGGCCAGGGAGGCCGCGACCGTCGGCAGCGCGTGGTGGCTGTCGACCTGCGCCCGCCCGTGACCCGGAATGTGCTTGGCGACAGGCAGCACGCCGCCGGCCAACAGCCCCTCGGCCATCTTGCGGCCGAGCCGCGCGACCGGCGCCGGCGCCGCCGCATAGGCGCGGTCTCCGATCACCTCGGTCGCCACATCGGGCGCCAGCACGTCCAGCACCGGCGCGCAGGCGACGTCGATGCCGAGCCCGGCGCAATCGTGCGCGATCAGCCGGCCGGTGAGCCAGGCCGCCTCGTCCGCCGCGGCTTCCGGCAGGGCGCCGACCCGCGCCGCCGCCGGCAGCGCGTGCCAGTGCGGCGGGCGCAGGCGCGCGACGCGCCCGCCCTCCTGGTCGATCAGCACCGCCGCATCGGCCCGGTCGACCGCCTCGCGCAACGCGGCCACCAAGGCCCGCACCTGGGCGGGCGCTTCGACATTGCGGGCGAACAGAATGAAGCCCAGCGGCTGCACCTCGCGGAAAAACGCACACTCGGCCGCCGTCGGCACCGGGCCGCTCAGGCCGAACAGGCAGGCGCTAGGGCGAGATGACAAGGCAGGGTACCTTTCGGGAGGTCAGTTGCGAGCACAGCAATTCGGCCAGCGTTTTATCCACCAACGGACCGCCCTGCACCCGGTAATACACGCCGCTGTTCTGGGTTTCGAACCGCTCATAGGTCGGCTTCAGCCGGCCGAGAAACTCCGGGTAGAGCCCGCTCACCCGCTTCCACTCGGCCTCCGCCTCCGCCTCGGTGCGCACCGAGGCGATCTGCACGCGGTATTGCTGGCCGGCGGGAGGCGCGGCCGCGGGAACGCTCACGGGCGCGGTGGGCGGGGGCGCAGTGGGCGGAGTCGGAGCCCTGGCCGGCGCGGCCGCCGTGGACGGCGGTTCGGTTTTCGTCGCCTCCCCCGAAGCGGCCGGCTTTTCGACCGGTGCAGACCTTTCCGGCGGAGCCGGCTCAGCGCCGCCGGAGCGGGCCTGGTCCTGCATCTTCGCCCGTGCCTCCACGTCGGCCTGGGCCATGGGCCGTTCGGTCTGGGCCAAAAGGTCCTGACCGCGGCCCGCCTCGGCGCCGGGCGTCACCTGGTCATAGATCGGCTGGTCCTGGTTCGGCACCAGACCGGACTGGTCGCCGGGTGCGCGGCGATCCGGCAGGTCCGGCCCCGTGATGACCGGCGGCGGACCCGGCGGCGGGCCGGTCAGCACCCAGACGGCGAGCGTTGCCAGCAGCAGGGCGGCAAAGCCCAGCACCAGCCAGCGGAACCAGCGGCGCAGCGGGCCTGCGCTCTGGGCTTCATGCTCGGGATCGTCGTTGCGCACGGGCGGTTCGCGGCGAAACAGCACTCACATGCTCTCCTTGGGCTCCACACCCATGACGGACAGGCCCGACGCCACCACCGTCGCCAGGGCCTTGACCATGGCGAGGCGCGCCATGGTCTGGGCCGGGGCATCCTCCTGGATGAAGCGCAACGTCGCATCGTCCCGCCCCTTGTTCCAGAGGGCGTGAAACGCCGCGGCCACGTCGGCAAGATAGAACGCGATTCGGTGCGGTTCATGCGCAATCGCCGCCTGCTCGACGATTCTGGGCCAGTTGGCCAGCACCCGGATCAGGCCGAGTTCGTCCTCGTCGGCCAGATGGGCGAGGTCTGCCGTCGCCAACGCCTCGCTGGTCAGAGCCGCCTCGCCGAACATGTCGGTGGCATGGCGCAGCACCGAGTGGGCGCGGGCATGGGCATACTGGACATAAAAGACCGGGTTCTCCCGGCTCTCTTCCAAAACCTTCGCCAGATCAAAGTCTAACGGCGCGTCGTTCTTGCGGGTTAGCATGATGAAGCGCACCACGTCGCGCCCGACCTCGTCCACCAGTTCGCGCAGCGTGACGAAGTCGCCGGAGCGCTTGGACATGCGCACCTGCTCGCCGTCGCGCATCAGCCGCACCAGCTGGCAGAGCTTCACGTCCAGTTCCGCCTTGCCGCCCGACAGCGCCTTGACGCTGGCGGCGACGCGCTTGACATAGCCGCCATGGTCGGCACCCCAGACGTCGATCAACTGGGTGAAGCCGCGGGCAACCTTGTCCTGGTGATAGGCGACGTCGCTGGCGAAATAGGTCCAGGAGCCGTCGGACTTCTTCATCGGCCGGTCGACGTCATCGCCGAATTCCGTTGCCTTGAAAAGAGTTTGCGGCCGTTCTTCCCAGTCATCCGGCAACTTGCCCTTGGGCGGCTCCAGCACGCCGACATAGATCAGGCCGGCAGCCTCCAGCGCGGCGAAAGCATGGTCGACCGCGCCGGCCTCGACCAGGTCGCGCTCGGACGAAAACACATCGTGCTCGACGCCCAGCGCGGCGAGGTCGCTGCGGATCAGCTTCATCATCGCGGCGATGGCGGCCTTGCGCACCAGCGGCAGCCATTCCGCCTCGCCCATGTCCTTCAGCGATTCGCCATAGCCGGCGACCAGGGCCTGGCCCACCGGCACCAGGTAGTCGCCGGGATAGAGGCCTGCCGGAATCTCGCCGATATCCTCGCCCAGCGCCTCGCGGTAGCGGAGGAAGGCCGAGCGGGCAAGCACGTCCACCTGCGCGCCCGCGTCGTTGACATAGTATTCCTTGGCGACGTCATAGCCCGCCTTGGCCAGCAGCCGCGCCAGCGCATCGCCCACCACCGCACCGCGGGCATGGCCGATATGCATCGGCCCGGTCGGGTTGGCCGAGACATATTCGACATTAACCTTAATATTTTCGCCTAAACCACTGTTTCCATACTCAGTCCCGGCTTCAAGAATGTCACCGATCCGAGCCTGCCAGAAGCCGGGGTTGAGGCGCAGGTTGAGGAAGCCGGGGCCGGCCACCTCCGCCGCGGTCACATGCCCGTTCTCGGCCAGGGCCGTCGCCAGCCGCTCGGCCAGGTCGCGCGGCTTCAGGCCCGCACCCTTGGCCAGCACCATGGCGGCGTTGGTGGCAAGGTCGCCGTGCGCGGGATCGCGCGGCGGCTCCACCGTCACCCGGTCGATGGGAAGCCCCTGGGGCAGGCTGCCATCGGCAACCCAGGCATGCAGTTGTGCTTGAACCAGGTTCAGAAAGTGATTGAAGACATTCATAATTGGCTATCATCGTTGTCGAACAGGCGCTGGTGTTCCCGCAGGGCGAAACGGTCGGTCATGCCGGCGATATAATCGCCAACCACCCGCTGCGTCCGCAAGCCGCCAGGGCCATCGGTTGCCGCGAACCATTCCGGCGGCAGGATTTGCGGCTCGTGCGCGAACTCGTCGAAGAGGTCGCTCACCACCCGCTTGGCCTTCACCGTCATGCGGTTCACTTTGTAGTGCCGATACATGCGGTTCATCAGGAAATCGCGCAAGGCGTCCAGATCGCGCGCCATGCCTTCGGAGAACGCCGCCACCGGCCGCCCCAGCCCCCTGACCGCCGCCGCACTCGCCGGTGCGGCCGCGTCCAGCCGGCGCCGGGTCTCGTCGGTCAGGTCATAGACCATGGCGCCGATCATCCGGCGGATGGTCTCGTAGATCGAGCGCTGGCGGTCCAGCTTCGGGTATTTCGCCCGCACCTCCGCCAGCAGGTCGCCGATCAGCGGCAGGTCCGCCACCTCGTCCAGGTCGAACAGGCCGGCGCGCAGGCCGTCGTCGAAATCGTGGTTGTTGTAGGCGATGTCGTCCGCCAGCGAGGCAATCTGCGCTTCCGCGCTGGGAAAGCCGTCCAGTTCCAGCGGATGCACGGCATCGTAGTCGGCGATGCCATAGGGCAAGGGCTTGGGCTTCGCCGCGTGCGGGCCGATCAGCGGGCCGTTGTGCTTGACCACGCCCTCCAGCGTCTCCCAGGCCAGATTGAGGCCGTCGAATTCCGCATAGCGCCGTTCCAGCGCCGTCAGGATCCGCAGCGTCTGGGCGTTGTGGTCGAAGCCGCCGGCGCTTTCCAACTTCGCCCCCAGCGCCTCCTCCCCCGCATGGCCGAACGGCGTGTGACCCAGGTCGTGCGCCAGCGCCAGCGCCTCGGCCAGATCCTCGTTCAGGCCCAGCGAGCGGCAGGTGGTGCGGGCGATCTGCGCCACCTCGATCGAGTGCGTCAGGCGGGTGCGGTAATAGTCGCCTTCGTGATAGACGAAGACCTGGGTCTTGTGCTTCAGCCGGCGGAAGGCGTTCGAGTGGATGATGCGGTCGCGGTCGCGCTGGAACGGCGACCGGTTGACCGCATCCGCTTCCGGATGCAACCGGCCGCGCGATTGCGCGGGATCACTGGCATAGATGGCAGGCACGCAGCCTCCGCAAAGGCGATTTCCAATGCCAGCACAATGCCAGCATTTGACGACGGTTGCAGGCGTTCTAAATATATGAGAATGATTTGCAACCCGCGGACGCCGAGGCATGTCCGCGCTTCTGGCCCTTTTTCGGGAGAGTCGCGATGCCGGATGCCCTGATCGAGATGCCCTCCGTCGGCCTGACCCAAGCGGCGGCCGAGCGTGTGGCGTATTTGCGCCGGTTGGAAGGCGATACCTCGCTGATGCTGCGCCTATCCGTCTCCGGCGGCGGATGCAGCGGCTTTCAATACGGCTTCGACTTTACCAGCGAAACGGCCGAGGACGACCATGTGTTCGAACACCACGGCGTGCCGCTGGTGGTTGACGAGGTCTCGCTCGACCTGCTGGCCGGCAGCGAGGTCGACTATGTGGAAGACCTAGCCGGCGCGGCCTTCGTGGTGAGGAATCCGAACGCCACCGCGTCCTGCGGCTGCGGCAGTTCGTTCGCGATCTGAGGCGGGAGACCGCGCGCCTACGGTCAGCTGAGGGCGTTGCGCCAGACCAGCCCCTCGACCGTGCCTGCCTTGGGTCGGTATTCGCAGCCGACCCAGCCGGCATAGCCCAGTTCGTCCAGATAGAGCAGCACGCGCGCATCGTCGAGTTCGCCCGTCGTCGGCTCGTTGCGATCCGGCACGCTGGCGGTCTGCACATGGCCGATCAGGGGCAGGTGCGTGGCGAGGCTCATCATTACGTCGCCGGACATGATCTGGCGGTGATAAATGTCGAACTGCAATTTCAGGTTCGGCGCGCCGACGCGGGCGATGACCGCGGCGGCATCCTCGACATAATTCAGGTAATAGCCGGGAATGTCGCGGCTGTTGATCGGCTCGATGCAGATGGCGACGCCCTTCGGTGCCGCCTCCGCGGCCGCATAGGCCAGATTCTCGGCAAAGGTGTCGGCCAGGGCAGCCTCGTCCGCATCATCCGGCGCGATGCCGGTCATGGCGTGCAGGCGCGAGCACCCCAGCGCGTCGGCATACTCCAGCGCCTTGGCCAGGGCGTCGCGGAATTCGGCCTTGCGGTGCGGCAGGGCGGCGAACCCGCGTTCTTCCGGGATGAAGGGCAGGTTGAACAGCACCGTCTCGACCCCTGCCGCCTCCCGCGCCTTGGCGACCGCCTCGGGCGAGTGCTCGAAGGGCGAGAGAAACTCCACGCCCCGGAAACCGTGGTCGGCGGCGGCCTGGAACCGGTCGAGAAAGTCCCACTCCGTGAACATCATCGAGAGGTTGGCGGCAAGTTTCGGCATGGGGTCGGAGCCTCCCTAGCTCGGAAAATGGGCCCGCAAATCCTCGATCTGCTCGGGCGTGAGCGGACGGGTGCGGTGGTTGTGCAGCAGGAGGAACAGCTTGGCGGTCTCCTCCAATTCCTCGGTGGCATAAATCGCGTCGTCCAGCGACTTGCCCGCCACCACGGGCCCGTGATTGGCCAACAGCACCGCGGGTGTCCTGGCGATGTGGTCGCGGATCGCCTCGCCCAGCGCCGGGTCGCCCGGACGAAAATACGGCACCAGCGGCAGCCGGCCGACCTTCATCACGTAGTAGGCCGTCAGCGGCGGCAGCACGTTCTGCGGGTCGATGCCGGCCAGGCATGAAACCGCCACAGAATGGGTCGAGTGCAGATGCACCACCGCCTGCGCGCCGGCCCGTTCCTCATAGACGGCGCGGTGCATGAACGCCTCTTTCGAGGGCGGCTCGCCCGACAGCAGCCGGCCCTGGTCGTCCAGCTTGGCGATCCGCCCCGGATCGAGTCGCCCGAGGCAGGAATTGGTCGGCGTCAGCAGCCAGCCGTCGTCGAGCCGCACGCTGATATTGCCGGCGCTGCCGAAGGTCAGGCCGCGGTCGAACAGCGCCTTGCCGTGTTCGGCCATGCGCTCGCGCAGGCGGGCTTCCGTGCTCATCCCAGCACCTCGAACGCCTTGGTGAAAAAGTCCTCGGCGCCGAAATTCCCGGACTTCAACGCCAGGCAGAGCCCTTCGCAGTCGCCCTGCACCACCTGGGTCCAGGGCACGCCGGGGTCGATTTCCGGGCCGATGGCCATGGCGTCCACGCCCAGCGCCCCCACCACCGCGCCCGCGGTCTCGCCGCCGGCCACCACCAGCTTGCTGACGCCGTTGGCGACCAGCGCCGGCGCCAGTTGGGCGAATGCCTGTTCCACCACCCGGCCCGCCGCCTCCACCCCCAGGATCGACTGGGTCGCCTGCACGCCCTCCGGCGTGTCCGAGGCGACGATGGCGATGGGGCGGCGGCCTAGGCTGGCCCCGGCCCATTGCGCCGCCTCGGCCAGAGCGCCCGGCCCCTTGGCCAGTTCGACCGGGTCGAGCCGGAGCACGTCGCCGCCCTGCGCCTCGAACGCCTTGATCTGGCCGAGCGTCGCGCGGCTGCACGAGCCGGACAGGATCGCGGTGGCGCCGTGGCGCGGCTCCAGTGCGGCCGGATCGTCATGCTCCTCCACCCGGCGCTCGCGCACCCAGGCGCGGGCAAGGCCGACGCCGAGGCCGCTGCCGCCGGTGACCAGGATCAGGTCCTTGAACGCCTCGCCCAGCACGTCCAGGTCGGCGTCGTCGACGCAATCGACAATGGCGAAATGCACGTCCTGGCGCCGGTGTTCGACGATCACGCGCCGCACCGCCTCCGCCCCGGCCCGCACCGCTTTGGCCGGCACCAGGCCGGGCGTGGTGTTCGACTGCGCCGCCAGCACCCGGCGCAGGTCCGCGTCCGTCATCGGGTTCAGCGGGTGGTTCTCCATGCCGCTTTCGTTCAGCAGCCGGTCGCCGACGAACAGATGCCCGTTGAACACCGTGCGGCCGTTCACCGGCAGCGCCGGGCAGAACGGCACCCAGTCGGCCCGCAATTCCTGTTCCAACGCCTCCGCCACCGGGCCGATATTGCCGCCGGACGTCGAATCGAAGGTGGAGCAGTATTTGAAGAAAAATCGCCGGGCCGTGGTCTGCCGCAGCTCGCCCAGCACCTCCAGCGATTCCGCCACCGCATCCTCGGCCGGGATCGAGCGGGATTTGAGCGCCACCACCACCGCGTCGGCCGCGATATTGTCGAAACCGCCCGGCGGCAGGCCGATGGTCTGAACGGTGCGCAGCCCGCCCTTGACGAGCATGGACGCCATGTCCGTCGCGCCGGTGAAGTCGTCGGCGATGCAGCCAAGCCATAGGACCATCGGTTTTCCTCCACCGGCCGGACGGGCAGTTCCGCCGGTTCATGTTGTTGTTCTTGCGCGTCGTTGTTGCTTGCGCGTCTGTCGGCTACCGCGGATCCGCTGCCAGCAGTTCCTGCATTCCACCGCGGTCTGCGCCGGAGGGCAATGGGGCCGATGGATGTAGGAACCAGGCGGCCAGGTCGGCAACGGCCTCCGCACCGTTCAGATCGCGCAACAGCATGTGATAGCCGTTCGGATACAGGGCAACGCGCCGCTCCGCCGCCGGCACCATCAGCAGGGTGCGCCGGGTCGGCACCACCGGCACCAACTCGTCCTTCAGGCCATAGAGGAACAGGGCCGGCACCCGCAATTTGTCCGCCGCATAGACCGCCGCATCCATCGCGTTCACCAGGCCCCAGACCAGATCGACCCGGTATTGCTTCATCACCAACGGGTCGCGGGCGAGCCGGCGCAACATCTCCAAATTGTCGGACGGAACCACGTGCAGCCCCTGGCCGCTGACAGGATACCAGGGAATGGTGTGGGCGCTGAGCCAGAGCGCGCCCTCTTGCACCGCCGGCATGGCGCGCCGCCCCCACACCGCCGGTGCCACCAGGGCCAGCCCCGCCAGCGGCAAGTCCGGATGGTCCGCGGCCATGGACATGGCAATGGCACCCCCCATGCTGTGGCCCAGCACATAGACCGGAGCCGGCGCAGACCGCCGGGCCAGCAGCCGGACCGCGTCCGCCGCATCCTGGGTCAATCGGTCCAGCCCGTGCCACCGGCCATAGCCCGGCGCCCGGCCGAAGCCGCGCTGGTCATAGGCGACGGTGCGAATCCCCTTCCTCGCCAGCTGCCGGCCGGCGGCCTCGAACGCGTTCGAATAGTCGCCGAAACCGTGCAGCGCCAGCACCACCGCCTTCGGCTTGCCGGCCGGCTCCCAGGTGCGCAGGGGCAGGCGGGCGCCGTCATCCGCCACATACGCCTTGGCCTCCAGGCGCGGCACGGCGGAGGTTTGGCCCGGCGGCACGACGAAGGGCTGACACGCAGCCAGCCCGAACAGCAGCAGACCCCATAGCATCCCGCGCGCGGCTGCTTTAAGAAAAGGGCCTACCCGCATTCGGCGACAGACATCAGAGGATGGCGCATTCATGGAACCGGTTGAGACGATCGAAGTGGAAGAAACTACCGTTGCCTGCGACGGCGGCAAGGGGCCGCTGGGGCATCCCCGGGTATTTCTGCACTTGGTCAAGGGCGAGGTCGAGTGCCCGTATTGCAGCCGCCGCTTCGTGCTGAAGGAAGGCGCCGAGGCCGAACACCACTAGAGCCGACCGCTCGCCCGCCATCGCCGCGCCCGCCACAGGAGCGAAACCCCATGCAGCACGTGTTCCTCGTCGATGGCTCCGGCTTCATCTTCCGCGCCTTCCACGCGCTGCCGCCGATGGCCCGCAAGGACGGCACGCCCGTCAACGCGGTCTACGGCTTCTGCTCCATGCTGATGAAGCTGCTGGAGGATACCGACGCCGACCATATCGCCGTCGTGTTCGACACCAGCCGCAAGACCTTCCGCACCGCGATCTATCCGGACTACAAGGCGCACCGGCCGCCCCCGCCGGAAGAGTTGATCCCGCAATTTGCCCTGATCCGCGATGCGGTCCGCGCCTTCAACCTGCCCTGCATCGAGCTGGACGGCTACGAGGCCGACGACCTGATCGCCACCTATGCCAAGCAGGCGGCGGCCAAGGGGGCCGAGGTCACCATCGTCTCGTCCGACAAGGACCTGATGCAGTTGATCGACGACCGCATCTCGATGCTGGACCCGATGAAGCTGCAAACGCTCAGCTACGCGGCGGTGGAGGCGAAGTTCGGCGTGCCGCCGGACAAGGTGGTGGACGTGCAGGCGCTGGCCGGCGATTCGACCGACAACGTGCCGGGCGTCCCGGGCATCGGCGTCAAGACCGCCTCGCAACTGATTCTGGAATACGGCGACCTGGAAACGCTGCTGGCGCAGGCCGACGGCATTAAGCAGAAAAAGCGCCGCGAAAACCTGATCGAATTCGCCGACCAGGCCCGCGTCTCGCAGCAACTGGTGCGCCTCGCCCAGGATGCGCCGGTGCCGGAACCGCTGGAAAGCTTCACGGTGAAACAACCGGATGCGGACACGCTGCTGGCGTTCCTGGAGGCGCAGTCATTCAAGTCCCTCACCGCGCGCGTCGAGGCCAATCTGGCGGCCGATGGCAATCTCCGCACCACGCCGGAAGACGCGGCCCCCGCCGAAACCGACTATGAGCTGGTGACCAGCCGCGAGGCGCTCGACCGCTGGGTCGCGGCGGCGTGGGAGGCGGGCGTGCTGGCCATCGACACCGAGACCAACTCGCTGGACGCGCTCCGGGCCGATCTGGTCGGCATCTCGCTGGCGGTGGAGCCTGGCAAGGCCTGCTACATCCCCATCGCCCACCGCAACGGCGCCGCCGGCGAGCTGGAACTGGACGGCGGCGACAGCGTGCCCAACCTGCCGCTGGCCGAAGCGGTCGCCGCGCTCAAGGACATCCTGCTCGACGCCTCGGTGCTGAAGATCGGCCAGAACATCAAGTACGACATGGAGGTGCTGGCCCGGCACGGCCTCAGCATCGCAACCGCCGACGATACCATGGTGCTGTCCTACGTGCTCGACGGCGGCCAGCATGGCCACGGCATGGACGAGCTGGCCGAACTGTTCCTGGGCCTCAAGACGATCAAGTACGAGGAGGTCTGCGGCAAGGGCAAGGACGCCATCACCTTCGACCGCGTGCCGCTGGACCAGGCACTGGCCTATGCGGCGGAGGACGCCGACGTCACGCTGAAGCTCTGGCGGAAGCTGAAGCCGCGGCTGCCGCAGGAGCACATGGTTCGGGTCTACGAGGAACTCGACCGGCCGCTGGTGCCCGTGCTGGCCGACATGGAAGCCGCCGGCGTGCTGGTGGACCGCGACGGCCTGAAGGCGCTGTCCGCCGACTTCGCCGACCGGCTGCAGGTGCTGGAGGGCGAAATCCACACACTCGCCGGGCGCAACTTCACCATCGGCTCGCCGAAGCAGTTGGGCGAAATCCTGTTCGACGAGATGAGCCTGCCCGGCGGCAAGAAGACCGGCAAGTCCGGCGCCTGGGCCACCGGCGCCGACGTGCTGGAGGACCTGGCCGCCCAGGGCCACGACCTGCCGGCCCGGGTGCTGGACTGGCGCCAGCTCTCGAAGCTGAAATCCACCTATACCGACGCGCTGGTCGAGCAGATCAACCCGGAGACCGGCCGCATCCACACCTCGCTGGCGCAGACCGTGGTGAACACGGGCCGGCTGTCGTCCAGCGACCCGAACCTGCAAAACATCCCGGTCCGAACCGAGGAAGGCCGCAAGATCCGCGAGACCTTCATCGCCGCCCCCGGCACCGTGCTGATGAGCGCCGACTACAGCCAGATCGAACTGCGCCTGCTGGCCCATGTCGGCCGGATCGAATCGCTGCGGCAGGCCTTCCTCGACGGCCTCGACATCCACGCGGTCACCGCGTCAGAGGTGTTCGGCATCCCGCTGGAAGGCATGGACCCGGCCGAGCGACGCAAGGCCAAGGCGATCAATTTCGGCATCATCTACGGCATTTCCGCCTTCGGGCTCGCCCGCAATATCCGCGTGCCCCAGGGCGAGGCCAAGGCGTTCATCGACGCCTATTTCCAGCGCTATCCCGGCATTCGCGACTACATGACCAAGGCCAAGGCATTCGCGGGCGAGCACGGCTATGTGACGACGATTTTCGGCCGCAAATGCCACACCCCCGGCATCAAGGACAAGAACCCCGCCCGCCGCTCGTTCCAGGAGCGGGTGGCGATCAACGCGCCGTTGCAGGGCTCCGCCGCGGACATCATCAAGCGCGCCATGATCCGCCTGCCCGACGCGCTCGCGGAGGCGGGCCTGGGCGCGAAAATGCTGCTGCAAGTCCACGATGAACTGCTGTTCGAGGTACCGGAAGCCGAGGTCAACCAGACCAAGGACGTGGTGCTGGAGACCATGCAGACCGCCGCCAGTCTCTCGGTGCCGCTGGTGGTGGAGGCGGGTGTCGCCAAGACCTGGGCCGCGGCCCACTAAGCCCACCGGATCCCGCCCCATGCTGTCCTACCAGCACATGTACCACGCCGGCAGCCTGGCCGACGTGCACAAGCACATCCTGCTGGCCCGCGCGCTGGCCCACCTGATGCGCGACCCGGCCCCGCTGCTCTATGCCGAAACCCATGCGGGCCGCGGCCGCTACAACCTGGATGCGCCGGAAGCCCGCAAGACGGGCGAGGCCGCCGCCGGCATCGACACACTGCTGCGCGAGCGGCGCATCGCCAGGGACGAGCCCTTCCTTGCCGCGCTCCGCCGGTTCCAGGGCGGCAGCAACCGCCTCTATCCCGGCTCGCCGGCGCTGGCGGCCACCCTGTTGCGGCGCACCGATGCGCTCTGGCTCTGGGAGTTGCATCCGCGCGAGCACGCCATCCTGGCCCGCGTGTTCGAGGGCGACCGCCGGGTGCGCGTGTTCCACGCCAACGGGCTCGCCGGCCTGCCGCTGCGGCTGCCGCCGAAGCCGCCGGCGCCGCGCCGCGGCCTGGTGATGATCGACCCCAGCTACGAGATCAAGGACGAGTACGACGAACTGCCCGGGTTCGTGCGCCGCCTGCGCCTGCGCTGGCCGCACTCTGCCGGGCTGGTCTGGTATCCGATGCTGCCGGCCGACCGGCATGCCGGCATGGTCCAGAGCCTCAAGGCGCAGCAACCGGACCTGAGCGTGCACGAGACGGTCTGGAGCACGCCCGATGCCGGCCGCGGCCTCTATGGCAGCGGTGTCGTTGCCTGGGGCATCGCTGCCAGCGTCCTGTCGCCTGGGACTTTCGTCCAATCTGGGGGCGGGTAAGCAACCCTTTGGGCTAGCCGCCGCCGCCTCGCTTCCCTATGATCCGGCCACCCTGCGTTGTCACTGTATGGTGGCGTACAGGTATATGTCAGAATAGGGAGTGACGAATGATCAAGAAATCGCTGATCGCGGCGGCAACGGTCCTCGGACTGGCGCTGACCGCCAACGCCGCCAGCGCCGCCGACTATGGCA
Source organism: Alphaproteobacteria bacterium (assembly GCA_020638555.1). Taxonomy (NCBI): domain Bacteria; kingdom Pseudomonadati; phylum Pseudomonadota; class Alphaproteobacteria; species Alphaproteobacteria bacterium. Next base: position 424,630 of record JACKII010000004.1, read on the forward strand.
AGCGCGAATTCAAGGTGGTTGGCACCTGGGGCAACCTTTCCCACTGGAAAGAAAGGGAAAGCCGGTTCTGGAACAAGGACCTGCCGGAAGCCTCCGGCGGTGCATTGACCGCCAACGCCAAACCCTACACCGAACTGGGTCTTTCCGGCTTCGAGGTCATGCGCCTCCTGAAGCTGGGCGTCTATGACGCCGTGCACGGCCTCGCCGCCTATACCAGCCAGGACAGCCCGGCCATGGAAGGCATGGATCTGGCCGGCATCGTCCAGGACATCGACACCTACCGCAAGGTCAGCGACGCCTATCGCAACGTCCTCACGCGTGAGTTGAACGACAAGTACAACGCCAAGCTGATGATGATCTATGCTTGGCCGTCGCAGCAGCTCTGGTGCAATCTGGGCGACAAGTCGATCACCAACGTGTCGCTGAAGGATCTGAAGGGCAAGAAGATCCGCACCTATTCCACCACCCTCGGCGATTTCATCGAGGGCCTGGGCGCAAGCGCCGTGACCATCGCCTTTGCCGAGGTGGTGCCGGCCCTGCAAAAGGGCGTTGCCGACTGCGGCATCACCGGCACGCTGCCGGCCTATAACGCCAAATGGTATCAGGTCGTCACCCACAATATCCGCGTGCGCGTCGGCTTCACCAACTCCTATCTGGCCATGAACAACAAGACCTGGGCGAGCCTGAAACCGGACGCACAGGCGCTGTTCGATAAGATGATGCCGACCTTCGAGGACGAGATGTGGAAGGCGACCGCGATCGCCAACCAGGAAGGCATGGACTGCAACGCCGCCGGCCCCTGCCCGCTTGGCGATCCGGGCGGCATGGTGCCGATCGAGCCCAGCGACGCCGACAAGGCGGAACTGCGCGACATCGTCCAGAACGTCGTCGTGAAGCGCTGGGCCAAGCGTTGCGGCACCCAGACGTGCATCGACGAATGGAACGATACCGTCGGCAAGATCGTCGGCATCAAGGCTTCGCTCGACTGAGCCTCGCCCCGGCCGGCCAGGCCACCGATTCGGCCGGGCATGGAGACGGCAACGTCCTCCGGCCCGGCCGATTTGTTCATTTTCGATACCTGTCTCGGATCGTGAAAGGCAGCCCCATGTTGCAGCGCCTCCACGGCGCCTTGGAGCAGATCTCCCGTATCGCCGTCTGGTGCGGCGGCGGCGCCTTGCTGGCAGCCGCGGTAATGGTGACGGTCGATGTGCTCCTGCGCAAATTCTTCTCCATCACCATGAGCGGATCGGACGAGATTTCCGGTTACGTCTTTGCCGCGGGCACCACCTGGGCCTATTCCTATTGCCTGCTGCACCGCTCCAATGTCCGCATCGACGCGGTCTACAACTTCCTGCCGCGCCCGGTGAAGGCGGTGCTGGACATTGTCGGCGTCGCCCTGCTGCTCGGCTACATGCTGTTGCTGACCGAGAAGGCGGTGCAGATGTTCGTCACCTCGTGGGAGAACAATTCGGTCTCGATCAGCACACTGGCGGTGCCGCTCTGGATCCCGCAACTGTTCTGGGTGGCCGGGCTGTTCCTGTTCGTCGCCACCCTGGTGGTGGTGACGCTGCATGCCCTGGTCGGCCTGCTGACCGGCGATCTGGACCAGGTCCAGCGCGTGGCCGGCGTAAGGTCCATGGAAGAGGAAATCGAAGAAGAAACACACGGCATGGGCGGGCCGCACACCCCCGCAACCCACGCGGAGGGGGTGTAGGTTATGGCGCTGTGGGCAATTGTCATCATGATGGTCCTGGTCATCGGCGCCGTGCCGGTGGCCGCGGTGCTGGGCGTGCTCAGCCTCTCGCTCGACTATCTCTACATGGACGGGCGGCTGTCGCTCGCCATCGGCGAATTCACCTGGGACAAGAGCAAGGAATTCATCCTGGTCGCCGTCCCGATGTTCATCCTGCTGGGCGAGATCATGCTGCGGGCCGGCATCGCGCAGAAGATGTACGCCGCCGTGGTGCAGTGGCTGTCCTGGCTGCCGGGCGGCCTGATGCACGCCAATATCGGCTCGTGCACGATTTTCGCGGCCTCCAGCGGCTCGTCGGTTGCAACCGCGGCGACGGTCGGCACCGTCGCCTATCCGGAGATCGAGAAGCGCGGCTATAACGAGCGCCTGTTCCTGGGCTCGCTCGCCGCCGGCGGAACGCTCGGCATTCTCGTGCCGCCGTCGATCAACCTGATCATTTACGGCCTGATCACCGACACCTCGGTGCCGGAACTCTATCTGGCGGGCATCATTCCCGGCGTGTTGCTGGCGCTGCTGTTCATGGGCGTGATCATCTTCGCCTGCCTGGCGCGACGCGACTGGAACGGCGACCGTATCGAGACCTCGTGGAGCCAGCGCCTGCGCACCCTGCCGGACCTGGTGCCGCCGATCCTGCTGTTCGCGGTGGTCGTCGGCTCGATCTATGCCGGCATCGCCACCCCGACCGAGGCGGCCTCGGTTGGCGTGGTCTTCGCCTGCGTGCTGGCGGCGTGGACCCGCACCCTGAACCTGACCATGCTGAAGGAGGCGTTCGAGGGCACGATGCGCACCACCGCGATGATCATGCTGATCATCCTGGCCGCCGTGTTCCTGAACTTCATCCTGGGCTTTATCGGCGTGACCCAGGTCATCATCCAGGCCATTGCCGACCTGGGGCTGACGCCGCTGGAGACGATGCTGATCATCATCGCCTTCTATCTGGTGCTGGGCATGTTCATGGAAACCCTGTCGATGATGCTGACGACGGTGCCCATCGTCTTTCCGATCGTCGCCCATCTGGGCTACGACCCGGTCTGGTTCGGCATTCTCATCACCGTGCTGATGGAAACCGCGCTGATCACGCCGCCGATCGGCGTGAACCTCTATGTGGTCCACGGCATTCGCAGCAGCGGCAAGTTCAACGACGTCGCCATCGGCGCCGCCCCGTTCGTGGCGGCCATGCTGGGCATGATCGTGCTGCTGCTGGTCTTCCCGGAACTGGCGGTCTGGCTGCCGGGCCAGTTCTACTGACGCCCCGATACCCGCGCCGGCGGATCACCCGAGCGTGATCCGCCGGCCGGTCTTCAACGCCTGCAACAGGGCCAGCAGGGCCCGCAGCGTGTTGGTTTGGCTATCCAGCGGGATCGGCGGGGCGTCGCCCTCGATCATGGCGCCGGCGATGGCGGCCAGCATGGCCCGATGGCCCCGGTCCTGCACGCAGCGCCGGCGCTGGCTGTCTTCTCCCTCCACCACCAGCAATTCCCGGCTGTTATCCAGCCGCAGCATCAGCCCGTCCGTGAACACGTCCACGGTTTCGCGACTGAAGGCCGTGTCGCCGAAGCGGGTGAAGGCCAGGGTCGCCAGACTGCCGTCGGCGAAGTGCAACTGAACGGCAATATCGTCGAACCGCGCGCTGCCCGCCGGCGAGGCTGCCTCGACCGCGGTGATCGGCGCCCCGGCCAGATGCCGGGCCAGATCGACGAAATGGCCGAGGTCGGCCGGCAGCACCGCGCGAAACTCCGGTTCATCGGCCTCCCCGGTCTCGTCGCCCGCGTCCGCCTCCTGCGATGAGGCCGCATCGGCCATGGTCCGGCCGGTGTTGGCACGAATGATGACATGGCGCCGCCCGCCCCGACCGTCGAGCAGGGACAAGGCGTCGTGCACGATGGGGGCAAAGCGCCGGTGCAGGCCGACCTGCAACACGCCGGCGCTTTCCATCTGCGCCCGCAACACCCGCTCCAACGCCCGATGCCCGGCGGCGAACGGCTCCTCGGTCAACACCACCTTGCCGGCCAGCAGGGCGGCGCAGATCAGGTCGATGTCGTGGGCATACCGGTCGAGCAGCAAGACCAGGCTCACGCCCTTGGTCCGCAGCACCGCCGCCGGCTCCGTCACCACCCGTTCGAAGCCGAACCGGCGGCGCAGGTCCTCATGGCCCCTGCCGGCGTCGGCCAGGACGGTGTGCAGGGTCGCCTCGCTCAGCGCACGCAGGCGCGGCAAGACCGTCGCCCGCGCCTTCCGCCCCGTTCCGATCACGCCGATGGCGCAGGCACCGGGCGCCAGCCGGCCGCCGCTGCGATGCAGGGTCGTCACGGACGAGGGCGTCGCCGCGTCGAACGCCGCATCGCGGAACTCTACCGCCAGCCAGCGCGGCCGGTCCGCCGCCTCCGCCAGCGACGGCACCTGGCTCAGCACCGTGTGCGCCATGGCCAGCGGCGCAAGGCGCACCCGACCTTCGTCCAACAGGGACAGCGCCAGGAGCAAATCCTCCGCCAGCGAGTCGTCGCCGGACAGCGCCTCCGCCACCGCCATGGTCAGGCGCTTTGCCATGAACGCCGCGAACGGCACGGTCTCCGGACAGGCCCCCACCGCCACCAGCCGCGCGTCCGGAGCGGCGGCGGCGATCGCCTGTTCCACCGCTTTCGCATCGTCCGGTTCCGCAGCCAGCAAGACGCCGCTGCACACCGCGGGCGGCTCGCCGCTCCGTTCGGGCGCCGGCCGACCGATCTCCGCGTCGCCGTCTCCCTCCCCGGCCGGCTGCCACACCGTCGCCGCGCCCAGGTCCAGCGCCGACGCCAGCAGCGATGCATCGGAATCGACCGCCAGCACCCGGGCACCGGCCAGCAGCAGGCATTGCAGCGCCAGCAGCCCCATCCCGGCCAGGCCAACCACGGCCGCCGATGCGCCAAAAGTCGGTTGCAACATGCGCACCGCCCGCACCGCCTGAACCAGCAGCGGCGCCACGGCCGCGTGCGAATCGGAGAGGCTGTCGGGCACTTTGGCCGCCTCCGCCGCATCCAGAGAGGCCCATTCCAGATCGCCGGCAAAGTGGGCCACCGCGCCCACCACCCGATCGCCCGGCGCGAACCGTTCGGTCCAGTTCGCCCCGACCCGCACCACCTCCCCAACCGCGCCGAGCCGGAGCGGCGACAGTCCCGGCGCATCGACGCCCAGCGCCCGTTCCCAATGCCGGCGCACGCCGATGCTTTCGACCCGGCCGTTTTCCGCCTCCGACCCGCCCGCATCCGGGGCGACCGGCGGCACAGTCGCCGCGTCGATCAAGGCCGCGTGCAGACGGACCAGCAAGCGGTCGGGCGCCGGTTCTCCGCTTCCCGGCCTGCCGACCGACACCATTGCCGGAGCCAGGGGGGGATCGAGCCTGCCGTTCTCCATGCTTGCCCTCAAAATCAAGACTAAACCTGTGCGCGTTCTGGCGTTACGCTACTCAACTACACAGACACGTTTAGGATGCGGTTGCAGCAAGAACGGCAAAAATTGCAGCAAATGTCGAAACGACCGATTCACCATGGCCTGCCGCCTTCGTTCGCGGCGGTTCCGTCAGCGGTACGACCGTTGCGCATTGCGGTGGTGACCAGCCGACCGCCGCTGCCGATGCTGCGCGCGGACCAGATGGCCGTGGCCCACTGGCTCGCCTTCCTCGCGGCCCGTGGCCACCAAGTCGAGCTGTTCGCCCTGCACGACGCCCCGGTGGAGCCCGAGGCCCAGCGCTGGCTGGCCGACCACTGCGCCGCCGTCCACTGGTTCCGCCGGCCGCGCTGGCGTGCGCTTCTGGGCGCGCTCGCCGCCCTGCCCGGCAATCTGCCGCTCCAGGTCGGCCTGTTCCACGACCGCGCCCAGGCGGCTGCGGTCCAGGCCGCGGCGGAGCGGTTCGACCTGATCTATGTCTATTACATCCGCAGCGCCGAGGCGGTGCGCGGCCTGCGCGCGCCGCCGCGGGTGCTGGCGATGCAACTGTCCCAGACCCTGAACATTTCCCGCATGCTGGGCACGTTCCGCAGCCGGCGCGAACGCTGGCTCTATCGGCTGGAACTGCCGCGGGTCCGGGCCTACGAGGCGCGGGTCTGGCAACGCTTCACCCAGACCGTATTGATCGGCCCCGCCGACCGGGCGGCGGTCGAACAGGCCTGCATCGCCGCCGGGCAACCCGCCATCGACAACGCCGTGCTGATCCCCCACGGCGTCGACCTCTCCAAGCCCGCGCCGAACCCGGCCCTGCAGGAGCCGGACACGGCGCTGTTCCTGGGGGTGCTCGCCACCAACACCAATGTGGAGGCGGTGCTGTGGTTCGCGCGTGAGGTCTGGCCGTTGGTGCGGCGCGAACGGCCCGCGGCCCGCTTCCGCGTGCTGGGCCGCCGCCCACGCGCGGCCATCGAGGCGCTGGACGGCACGGACGGCATCGACATTGTCGGCGAGGTCGACGACCCCTCCCCCTGGCTGGCGCGCGCCGCCCTGGCCGTCAACCCGGTGCGCGCCGGAGCGGGGATGCAGAACAAGCTGCTGGACTATGCCGCCGCCGGCAAGGCCATCGTCGCCACCTCCATCGCCAACGAGGGCATCGGCCTGCCGCCCGGCGAAGCCGCGCTGATCGCCGACACGCCGGAGGAATTCGCCGCCGCCGTGGTGCGCCTGATGGCCGACGGCGACGAGCGCCGGCGCCTGGGCGCGGCTGCCCGCGCCTTTGTCGAGGCCGGCTGGACCTGGGAGGCTTGGTTCCTGCGCCTGGAGGCCAGCCTTTACGAAGCCGCCGGGATCGCGCCATGAGCCGCGCCGGCCGCGGGATGGATACGGCGTTGACGGCCCTGTTCCTGCTGGGCTTCTACCTGCATGCCGATCTGGTGTTGAGCGACGGCGTCAAAGTGCCGGCGGTCGGTGCGCTGGCGGGCGGCGGGGGATTGCTGGCGCTGCATCTGGGCCGCCTGCGCCATGGCGACCTGCTGTTCGCCGGCGCGTGGATCATCCTTGCCGCCGCCTCGCTGTTGCTGAACCCGGCGCTGTGGGCGCCCGGCCTGTGGGCGACGTTCGGCTCGGAATTCGCCACCAGCTTTCTCGTGTTCCTCGCCAGCCTCGCCATGGCCCTGGGCGTGCTCGCCGGCCTGCGCCGGCGCTCCGCCGCCGGTCTGGCGCGGCTGGCGCTCGCGGCACTGCTGGCGATCCTGGCCGGCGCCGCGGCCGAGCGCTGGCTGGGCCTGGGCGCCGTGTCGGACGCGGTGCGCACCGCGCTCTACCCGGAGGCCATCACCTATGCAGCCGACACGCGCGACCGGCTGCTCTATGGCGGCGTGCGGCCGAAACTGTTCGCCAGCGAGCCCAGCCACGTCGCCAAATTCTATGTTTTGATGTTGCTGGTCTGGTACGCCACCGCCCGCAGCTCTTGGCGCGGCGCCGGCCTCTATGCCCTGCTGGCCGGCGGCGTCCTGGTGGTGCAAAGCCCGACCGTGCTGGTCGCCCTGCCCGCCGCCTGGATCGCCGACCTCTGCCGCAGCCGCGGCGCGCTGACCTGGGTGCTGGCGGCGACGGCGGCTCTGGTGCTGGCGCCACTGGCCGTGGTGGCGGGTGAGGCGCTGTTCGCGGGGCGGCTCGACCACATCCTCACCGGCCAGGACACCAGCTATCTGATCCGCATCGTCCTGCCGTTCGAGGTGCTGGGTCGGGTCTGGAGCGACTACCCGCTGTTCGGCCTGGGCTTCGGCGCCAAGGAAAGCGGCCTGCCCTATGCCATCGCCGCCGCGCAGCATCTGGGCCTGGACACCGGCACGCTGATTGCCACCACCTCGCCGCTGGGCAACAACGGCCTCGCCATCGGCCTGATCCAGCTGGGAGTCGTCGGCAGTCTGGCCTTCGCGGCGAGCCTTATGGCGTTCTGGCGCTATGCCTGCGGCGGTCACTGGCCGTTCGCCGCCGCCGGCATGCTGGGCTATTTGCTGCTGATCGGCGGCATCAACGACCCGCGCTTCTGGGGCGGCCTCGCCCTGCTCACCGCCGCCGGGGCGGTGGCGGAGCGGGCAGCGACCGCCAGGCTCACCCCACCGCCGCGTCGGTCATGATTTCCGGCTTGATCTTCAGGCCGTGCCCCGGCGTCTCCGGCGCGGTGACCATGCCGTTCACCGCCTGGGGCGCATCGACGAACATGCCGTCCATCAGGCCCATATCCTCCAGAATCTCCGCGTTCGGGATCGAGGCGCAGAGATGGATCATCAGTTCCGGATAGAGGTGCGGCGCGATCTTCAGGCCCCAGGTGTCGGCGATCACCGCGATCTTGCGCAACTCCGTCAGGCCGCCGCGCACCACGTCCGGTTGCAGGATCGGGCAGCACGGGTCCTCGAAAAACGGTTGCAGGTCATAACGGGTGAAATGGCTCTCGCCACCGACGACGCGGGTGTGGGTCAGCGCGCGGGCGATGCGGCGATAGCCGGCGAAGTCCATCGGGATCACCGGCTCTTCCAGCCAGTAAATGCCGTGCTCCTCCAGCTTGTGGCCCATGACGATGGCCTTGTCGGCCGTCCAGGCCATGTTGACGTCGACCATGATGTCAATCTCGTCGCCGACCGTGTCCCGCATCAGCGCGACATTGGCGACGTCCTCGGCGTCGGTCCAGATATGGCCGACCTGCATCTTGATCGCCTTGAAGCCCTGGGAGACGAAGCGTGCGCCCTTCTCGGCCATGCCCTCGCCGCCCATGCCGCGCCAGCAGCCGGAGCCATAGGCCGGCACCTGGCTGCGCACATGGCCCCAAAGCCGGTGCAACGGCAGGCCGGCCGCCTGGCCGACAATGTCCCACAGCGCCACGTCGATGGCGCTGATGGCGTAGAGATTGACCCCCATGCGGCCGTCGGCGATCGAGCCCATATACATCTCGCGCCAAAGCCCCTCCACCTCGGTCGCGTCGCGGCCGATGATGTGGGGCAGGTACTGCTCTTCCAGGCACGCCTTCACGGTGCGGAAGCCGTCGCGCAGGAACAACTGGTAGCCGACGCCCACATGGCCGGCCTTGGTCTCGATCTCCACAACCAGCACTTCGCGGTCGCGGGTGAAATTGGCGGAGAGCTTCGGCTGCTCGACGAAGGGCAGGCGCAGCAGCGTGACCTTGGCGCTGGCGATGGTGGTGTCGGGGCGAGACATGGGCGCGTTCCCTGTTGGCGGTTCGGTTGAACGCAACTCTAGGACAAAGCCGCCGCCTCACTCCACCGGTATCGGCAGGCCGTGGTCGCTTTTGATCTCCTCCATCGACAGCGTGGAGGTCACGCTGAAGATTTTCACGTGCCGGATCAGCGACTGGTAGAAATCGTCATAGGCCCGGGCGTTCGGCACCCGCACCTTCAGGATATAGTCGACCTCGCCCGCCAGCCGGTGCGCCTCGATCACCGACGGCGCGTTCTGCACCGCCTCCAGAAACCGTTGCAGCCAGCCGGCGTCATGCTCCGCCGTGCGGATGAAGACAAAGAAACACACGCTGAGCCCGACCGACTCCGGATCGACCACGGCGACCTGGCGCTTGATGACGCCGCGCTCGCGCAGGCGCTTGATCCGGTTCCAGACCGGCGTGCGCGACGAGCCCACCAGTTGCGCGAGTTCATCCAGCGGCCGCGTTGCGTCCTCCTGCAAGGCGGCGAGAATTTTCCGGTCGAGTTCGTCCAACGTGACAGCCATTTTGAGAATCCCGAGGCCATGGCGAATTCATTCCCTGATAGCCAATTCAATCGGTACTGTCTCCCTATTTTTTAGAATTTTCAGCGGAAAAGTGGAAAATTTTCCCCGTTTGCGGCATAACCTCTCCAGTGCCAACCCAGCACACTCACACCGTGTGTGGAGGAGACTGTTGCATGCGGCATCTGCCGATATCCCTCGATCTGCGTGGCAAGACCGTGATCGTCGCCGGTGGCGGCGAAGCGGCGCTGGCCAAGCTGCGCCTGTTGCTCAAGACCGAAGCCCGCATCGTCGTCTTTGCCGACGACGCCCTGCCGGAGATGGAGCGCTGTGCGGCCGAGGGGCGAATGCGGCTCTACCGCCGGCCGGTGGCCGCCGCCGATCTGGTCGGCGCGACCCTGGTCTATGCCGCCGGCACGGACCCCTCGGAACAGGACCGGGTCGTCGATCTGGGCCGGGCTGCCGGCGCGCTCTGCAACGCCGTGGACAGCCGCGAGTCCAGCGATTTCCTCACCCCCGCCCTGGTCGACCGCGATCCGGTCACCGTCGCCATCGCCACCGAGGGCAGCGCCCCGGTGCTGGCACGGCGGATCAAGGCGGACCTGGAAGCGACGCTGGATGGCGACCTGGGCCCGCTCGCGCGCATTGCCGAGGAGTTCCGTCCGCAGGCGGCACGGCTGCCGCGCGGCATGCCGCGGCGGCGCTTCTGGTCCCGCTTTTTCGACCGTGTCGGCCCGCAGGCCCTCCGCGACGGCGGTGAGCCGGCCGCGCGCGCGGCGCTCGCCGCCCTGGCGGCCGAGGCCGGACGGGAACGGCGCCGCCCGGTTTCGTCCATCTGGTCGGCGCCGGCCCCGGCGACCCGTCGCTCCTGACCCAGAAGGCGCGGGCGCTGCTGCACGAGGCCGACGTGGTCATTCACGACCGCCTGGTCTCGCCCGCGGTGCTGGAACTGGCGCGGCGCGAGGCCCGGCTGATCGCGGTCGGCAAGACGCCCGGCGGGCCGAGCTGGCAGCAAAAGGACATCAATGCCCGCCTGGTGGCGGAGGCCACGGCCGGCTTCCAGGTGGTGCGCCTCAAATCCGGCGACCCCGGCGTCTATGGCCGGCTCGACGAGGAGATGGAGGCGCTGGAGGACGCCGGCATCGGCTATGCCGTCGTCCCCGGCATCACCGCGGCGACGGCGGCGGCAGCGGCGGCGAAGGTCTCGCTGACCCGGCGCGGCCGCAACGGCTCGCTGCGCTTCCTGACCGGCCAGGACGTGAACGGCTTTGCCGAGCACGACTGGCGCTCGCTCGCCAAGCCCGGCGCGGCCGCGGCGATCTATATGGGCGTGCGCGCCGCGCCGTTCCTGCAAGGGCGGTTGCTGATGGTCGGCACCGATCCCGGCACGCCGATGAGCGTGGTCGAGAACGCCTCGCGCTCCGACCAGACCATCGTCGCCACCACCCTTGCCAACCTGACGGCCGACATGACGGCCGCCGGGATTGAGGGCCCGGCCGTGCTGTTCCTCGGCATCGCCCCCCGCTCGTCTGTGGCAGAGGACTTGGCCGCCCCATGGCCAGCCGCCGCGGGAGGCTTGTCATGAGCGACGCCCCCACCCGACAGGCGGTGACCGCAAACGACCTGCTGAGCGGCGACGTGGTCTATCTGACCGCCCGCCTCCACTGGTCGCGCAGCCTGGGCGACGCCGCCCTTGCCGACAGCGATGCCGAAGCCGACTGCCTGCTCGCCGCCGCCAAGGCGCAGCCGGCACACGCGGTGGAGCCCTATCTGATCGCCGTTCGATGTCCCACGGATGGGAGAGCGCAACCGGTCCACTATCGCGAGCGCATTCGCACGCTCGGCCCCTCGCATCGCACCGATCTCGGCCCACAAGCCACAAAGCCGGCCATTCGCCGGCAGGCCACAACGCCGGCCGTGCGCCGGCAGGACACCGACCATGTACCGTTATGACGAATTCGACGACCGCTATGTCCGCAACCGTGTGAACCAGTTCCGCGGCCAGGTGCAGCGCCGCCTCTCCGGCGCGCTGACCGAGGACGAGTTCAAGCCGCTGCGCCTGCAAAACGGCCTCTATCTGCAATTGCACGCCTACATGCTGCGGGTCGCCATTCCCTATGGCACGCTGAACCCGCGCCAAATGCGCCAGCTCGCCTGGATTGCCGAGCGCTGGGACAAGGGCTACGGCCACTTCACCACGCGCCAGAACATCCAGTTCAACTGGCCGAAGCTCGCCGACGTTCCGGCCATTCTGGAAGCGCTGGCCGATGTCGGCATGCACGCGATCCAGACCTCCGGCAACTGCATCCGCAATGTCACCGCCGATCATTTCGCCGGTGCCGCCGCGGACGAAATCGAGGACCCGCGGCCGACGGCGGAGATCATCCGGCAATGGTCCAGCGGCCACCCGGAATTCGCCTTCCTGCCGCGCAAGTTCAAGATCGCCGTCACCGGCTCGCCCAATGACCGGGCGGTGACCAAGGCGCACGATATCGGCCTGCGCATGGTGCGGAGCGCCGGCGGCGAGGTGGGCTTCGAGGTGATTGTCGGCGGCGGCCTCGGCCGCACGCCGATGGTCGGCAAGGTCATCCGCGAATTCCTGCCGAAGGCGCAATTGCTGCCCTATCTGGAAGCGATCCTGCGCGTCTACAACCTGCACGGCCGCCGGGACAACAAGTACAAGGCCCGCGTCAAAATCCTGGTGCACGAGGCCAAGCTGGAGACCGTCCGCGCCGAGGTGGAGGCGGAGTTCCAACGCCTGCTCGCTGGCGGGGACGGCCCGACCCTGGCGCTGAAACCGGAGGAAATCGCGCGCATCCGGTCCTATTTCGCGCCGCCCGCCTTCGACGACCTGCCGGACGTGGACGACGACCTGGACGCGGCCCTGGCCGCCGACAGCGCCTTCCGCGACTGGGTCGCGACCAATGTCAGCGGCCACCGCCAGCCCGGCTACCGCATCGTCACGGTCTCGCTGAAGCCCATCGGCCAGGCGCCGGGCGATGCCAGCGCCGAGCAGATGCGGGCGCTGGCCGACATCGCCGAACGCTACAGCCTCGACGAATTGCGGGTCAGCCACGAACAGAACATCGTCCTGCCCCATGTCCGCGCCGCCGACCTGCCGGAGGTGTTCGCCTGCCTGCAACAGGCCGACCTCGCCACCGCCAATGTCGGCCTGGTGACCGACATCATCGCCTGCCCGGGCATGGACTATTGCGCCCTGGCCACGGCCCGCTCGATCCCGGTCGCCCAGGCGATCTCGCAACACTTTGCCGAGCCGGCGGACGCGAAGGATATCGGCCGGCTCCAGATCAAGATTTCCGGCTGCATCAATGCCTGCGGCCACCACCATGTCGGCCATATCGGCATTCTGGGATTGGAGAAAGCGGGAATGGAAAGCTACCAGATCACCCTCGGCGGCGACGCGACCGAGACCACGACCATCGGCGAGCGCGCCGGCCCCGGCTTCGCCTTCGAGGAGGTGGTGCCCGCCATCGACCGGCTGCTGACCGCCTATCGCGCACTGCGTCAGAGCCCGGAGGAAACCTTCCTCCAGGCCTATCGCCGGCTGGGCGCCGCGCCGTTCAAGGCCGCGCTCTATCCCGAACCGGCCCGGACCGCGAATTTACCGACCGCGAATCCACCGGCGGCCAAGCCGCGCGCCACGCCGCCGGCGCCCATCGTCGCCGCGCCCGGCGAATTCGTCTTCTACCATTTCTGAGAGGCCCCACTCATGCCTGTCGTTACCGATACCGGCTTCGTCACCGATCCCACCGCCCTGGTGTCGCTCTCCGCCCTGGAAAGCGGCGGCGGCGAGCCGGGACACGGGGTGGAGGTCGCGAACACCATCGATGCCCGCGACCTCGCCCCGCATTTCGAAGCGGTCGACCTGATCGCCGTCGCCTTCCCCAGCTTTGCCGACGGGCGCGGTTTCTCGCTCGCCCGGCGCCTCCGGGCGCTCGGCTATCGCGGCCGGTTGCGGGCCAAGGGCCATGTGATCGCCGACCAGTACCCGCTCGCCCGCGCCTGCGGCTTCGACGAGGTGGAGATCGACGAGACCCTGGCCCAGCGCCAGCCGGAAGAGCACTGGCTGGCCGTCGCCGCCGTACGGGGCCACGCGCTGCAAGCCCGTCGCTAACCCCCCGTGCATCGCGCGCCCGCCGACGGGCTCGCCTCCCGCCGGGTGGCGGGCGCGCGACATTCCCCCTGGCACACCGGCCTTGCCCGCCCTAAAGTTCGGAGCAATTCCGCTCTAGCGAGGCAACGCCGATGAGACTCTGCTATTTCGACGATTTCCGCCTGGGCGCCGTAAAGGGCGACCGCGTCGTGGACATCACCAGCCTGGTGACCCACCTGCCCCATCGCGACAATCGCGACCTGATCGTCTGCCTGATTGAGAATTTCGACGCCCTGAAGGGCAAGATCGAGGACGCGCTCGCCACCATCGAGGGCACGCCGCTCGCCCAGGTGCGGCTGCGCCCGCCGGTGCCGATGCCGCAGAAAATCGACTGCATGGCCGTGAACTACATGGAAAACGGCCTGCTGGAGAAAGCCGCCCCGATCAACGGCTTCCACAAAACCCCGGCCTCGCTGATCGGCCACGGCGACACCATGGCCCTGCCCGATGCGCCGGCCGGCATTTTCGAGGGCGAGGCGGAACTGGCGCTGGTGATCGGCAAGCGGGCGACCAATGTCTCCCAGGCCGACGCCATGAGCCACGTCTTCGGCTACATGAACTTCATCGACGGCTCGGCCCGCGACCTGCCGCCGCCCGGAAACGTGTTCTTCCAGGCGAAAAGCCGGGATACGTTCGCGCCCACCGGCCCGTTCCTGGTCACCGCCGACGAGATCGCCGACCCGCACGCGCTGCCGGTGAAACTGACCGTCAACGGCCAGGTCATGCAGGATTTCAACACCGACGACATGGCCAACAAAATCCCGCGCTGCATCGAATGGCTGTCGTCGATCCACACGCTGGAGCCGGGCGACATCGTTGCCACCGGCACCAACCACCAGGGCCTGAACCCGTTCCAGGACGGCGACACCGTCACCCTGGAAGTCGGGCCGCTCGGCAAGCTGGAATTTACCGTCTCCGACCCGCTGAAGCGCACCTGGGCCCGCGTCACCCGCGCCGGCCACCGCAAGTCCGGCGAGCCCGGCAACTACACCCCGCAGCTTTCGGGCAAATACGCGAAATAGCCCGGCGGAGACCGCCCATGACCCAGATCGCTCCCGAGCATAAAATCGCCTCCATCGAACAATTGGAGGCGATTTACGGCGAGCCCAGCGCCGGCGCCGTCGCCAAGGAAATCGACCATATTTCCGACCATTACCGGGCCTTCATCGAAGCCTCGCCGTTCGTGATGATCGCCTCGGTGGCCGAGGAAGGCGTCGACTGCTCGCCGCGGGGCGACCCGAAGGGCCAGTTGGTGCGCATCGTCGACCGCAAGACCGTGCTGCTGCCGGACCGCAACGGCAACAACCGGGCCGACACGCTGCGCAACATCGTCCGCGACGGCCGTTGCGCGCTGCTGTTCCTGATCCCGGGCGTGGGCGAGGCCATGCGCATCAACGGCCGGGCCGAACTCTCGGTCGATCCCGAGCTGCTGCAAAGCTTCGCAATCCACGGCAAGCTGCCGCGCTCGGTCATCGTCGTGCATGTGGAGCGGGTGTATTTCCAGTGCCCCAAGGCGCTGGTGCGCTCGCGCCTCTGGGACCCGGAAAGCCGGGTGCCGCGGTCCAGCCTGCCCACCGTCGGCCAGATGATCGCCGCACTCTCGAACGGGACGTTCGACGGCGAGGAATACGACCGGAACTATCCGGAACGCCTCGCCAAGACCATTTACTGAGCCGGCTCTGACAGCCGCCGAGGCACAATCGCGGTCGCCGGGCAGTCCAGAACCAGCCCGGCGCCGCTGCGGCGTCCTTCGGCGAGCCGCAACACGCACCCGTTGGCCCGCGCCAGTTCCGCTGCGATGGCGAGGCCGAGGCCGTTGCCCTCCGCCGCGCCCAGATCGCGGTCGAGCCGCACCTGCCGCCCCAGCACCGCGCCAAACTCCGCTTCGGAGAGACCGGGTCCGGTGTCGTGCACCTCGATCCGCACCCGCCCGCCGGCCCGGCGCACACCCAGCAGCAAACGCCCCTCTGCCGTATACTTGATCGCATTGCCGACCAGATTGCTCAGAATGCGCATCAGCGCCAGCGGCTCCACCGCCACCTGGCAGGAACTGGGCACAAAACGAAAATCCAACCCCTTGGCCTCGGCGTCCGGCCGGAACATCTCGCAGACGCTTTGCAGAATGACCGGCGTCGCCAGCGAATCCTCGCCGCCGGCCTCGCCCCCATGCCCGTCGCCTTGGCCGTGCAACCCGACGCCCGGCGCCGCGCTCAGATGCGAGGCGACCAGCCGTTCGAGATAGGCCAGCGTCGAGTCGATCCGTGACCGGCTCTCGTCCGTTTCCACCGACCCGCCCAGCACGTTGCGCACCTCCAGACGCAGCGCGTGCAGCGGCTGGCGCAGGTCGTGCACCGCATTGCTGGCCCGCTCACCCTGGGCCTGAGCCGCCGAGACGGCCAGGCTGTATTGCTCCTCCAGCTCCGCCAGGCGCCGGTTCAGCATCAGATTGCGTTGCGCCTGGTGCAGGCTGGCCTGCAACGCCTGCTGCCGCGACTGCCGCAACTGGTTGTAGCGGTCGGCGATGGCCAGCCCCATCATGGTCGCGTCGAACACCATGACCATGCGCATGGAATCGAACTGCACGTCCTGGGAAATCTCCAGGCCCAGCCAGTGGCGCATGGTCATGATCGCCGCCGACAGCACCGCGCCCAGCCAGGCCAGAACATAGAACCGCACCTCGCGGAACCGGGTGCGCGCCGCCACCAGACCCGAGGCCAGGAACAAGAGGGTGGCGGAAAACGCCACCAGCACCAGCAGCTTTTTCAGGACTTGCAGGTCGCCGATGAAACAGGCGACGTCGATCCCCAGCGTCACCAGGACCATGCCCACCAACAACCGGTCGAGCCACGGATGCAGCCGGGCGGTTTGCAGGAACACCCGTGCATACAGCGTGCCGGCGATGATAATCGCCGATCCGGTCACGACCGAGGCGACGCCGTTGAAATGGGGTGCTGCCGGCCAGAGATACTGGAAGGCGACGCCATCGGCGTGCATCAGGAACAGCAGCGAGCTGCCGGCATAGGCCGCATAGGCCAGAAAGATCGGATGCCGGAACACCGGCAACGCCCCCAACGCGATGATGATCAGCAGCAGGGTCATGCCGTAATAGACGAAATTCTTCGCCGTGCGCGCCGCGGCGATGGCGGCGAAGCTGTCGGCCGTTTCCACCGAAAACGCCAGGGACGAGGAGCCGCCGGACCAGAACCGGACATAAATCGCCGCCGCCTCTCCCGGCTCCAGCACGAAGGGCGCCACCAGTTCGGGAAACGGCACCGGCCGGCTGGCGAAGCCATGCTCCATGTCCTGCGACAGGACATGGGCGATGCGGCCGTCCTCATGGACCACGAACACGTCGAACAGTTGCTTGAAATTCTCGCGGAAATGAATGCGCCAGTCCCGCTGGCCGGCGGTGGCGTTCTCCACCCGCAACCGCAGCCAGATCCGCGCCTTGGTATAGCCGAAATCCGGCACCTGTTCCGTGACGGGTTGCATCCGTCCTGCGGCAGCACCGGTCAGGTCGGCCAGGGTCAGCGACCAGTCCGGGTCCAGCGCATAGGCGATATGCCCCTGCAACTCCGCCGTCGACGCCGGACCATGCAACCTTAGGACGAAATCGCCTCCATTCGCGTAACATATTGCCGGAAAAACAACAAATCCGTATATTAATCCAATCCATATGAATCGCAGCAAAGCCAATCGAACGAGAGCCGAAGCAGAGGTAGCCGCTCCGTGCCGAAATCCATCGTGATTGTCGACGACCATGCATTCTTCGCTGCCGGCATCGCCAGAGCGCTGTCCGCGGAACCGGATTTGCGCGTCGTCGGCACGGCTGCCAACGGCATCGAGGCGATTGCGCTGATCAAGCGTCTGCAACCGGATTGTGTCGTCCTCGACCTCGCCATGGCCGGCGCCAACGGCGTCGAGACCTTTCACGAGGCCCGCCGCTGGTCTCCGTCGACGCGCTTTGCCATCCTCACCGCCAATGCCAGCGCGCCGGTGCTGCGCGACCTGATCGCCGCCGGCGTTGCCGGCGTGTTCCTGAAAACCGGCGCGCCGGAGGCGCTCTGCGACGGCATCCGCCGCATCGCAGTCCAGGGCGTCCACATCGTGTCGCCCGAAGCCCGGGCGATCCTCGACGCCCATCGCGCGGCCGAGACCCTGACCGGCCGGGAAATCGAGGTGCTGCACGCCATCGCCCGCGGCCTCTCCAACACGCTGATCGCCCAGCGGCTGGGCGTCAGCGCCAAGACCGTGGACAGCCACCGCACCAATCTCATGCGAAAAATGGGCGTCCATTCAACCGCGACCCTGCTGGTGCGCGCCATGCGGGACGGTCTGCTGGACGCCTCCCTGCCGGATTGAGCCCCGGTTCCGCGCCGCCTCGCGCCGCGCGGTTTCCGGCCGCTCGGTTCCGGGGACGCCTGCGGCCACCGCCCGTGCGGGCCGCCGATACCCTACCCGCATCCGACCATACATAGCGATGGAAATGGGGTGATCACCCGATACCGGGGGGCCGGCCTGGCTGACACTATTCCCATGGTTCGACCAACGCGCCGACCCCAGCAGGGTAAGGGGCTCAATCATAACAAGTCGCATCGCTCGCCCGATCCGTGGCGCCGTTCGCACCCGATTATCCGAACACCGGCCACACGCCGCAGGAGACCAGCATGACCAACTTGTGCCTGCCTTCAAGACTTGTCCGACAGGGCCTGACCTTCGCACTCATCGCTGCGGCGCCAACGGCGGCGTTCGCGTTAGAACGCAGTTTCGACGTAAATTTTCAGCAAACCGGCATCCCGATCTTCGATCCGACCCAGGTCGCGCCCGAGTTTCAGGCGGTGCTGGGCAAGGTGCCCCTGGGGCCCGATCTCTCGGCCGGCGCCATTGTCGACGTGCCGGTGTTCGGCGAATTCGGGCTCGCCGCCAATTTCCGCGCGGGCGTGGACATCAACCTTCTGACCAAGGTCAGCGATTTCTCGCTGGGCACAACCACCGTGGACTTTCCGGTTCGGGTCACGCTCGACACGCCGACCGCCATCGAGCCCGGCCGCCCCTTCACCATCGGCTCGTCCTTCGAGGTGCTGCCCGGCGCGGGCTTCCAGTCGCAAGCCAATCAGGCCGTTCTGGACATCGGCGCCCAGGTCGGCCTGAAAGCGGAACTGGGCCTGAAAGCGTGCGCGTTCGGCTGCTTCGTTGACGAGAAAATCCTGGACGTCAACCAACCGCTGGGCACGATTCCCCTGGTGAAGCAGACCGCGACCAGCACCGAATTCCAGATCGACATTCCCGGCTATGGCAAGCCCAGCATTGCCGGCTCCGGCGTGAACATCGACCCGGACAACACCGATGACGGACGCTCGGCCACCGATCCGGATTTCCTGATCGATTTCGCCATCGCCAACGCCACCAATATCGACGGCCGGATCGAGGCGCCGAATCTGAGCGTCCAGGGCACGCTGGAGGGCGGCAACACGCTGGTCGGCACGGGCCACGACGCCTTTACCGCCATCAATGTCAACCTGGCCGGCTTCATCCCCGGCGCCACGCTCGCCAGCCTGGGGCCGGTCGACCTGGGCGCCGGCCTGCAATTCGGCTACGACCTGTTCAGCGGCGTGCTCAGCACCCAGATGTTCCAGGACCAGCGGCTGGAGTTCACCGGCACGCCGCAAATCACCCTGGACCTGGGGCCGGAACTGGGCATCCACACCTTCGCCGCCGGCGAGAGCCTGACCCTGGACGCCCCCACCGACCCCGGCAGCCTGATCTTCGACCCCGTCATCACCCTCGACAGCCTGTTGCAGACCAGCATCGACCTGGCAGCGACCCAGGACTTTACGGTGACCGTCGGCGGCCTGTTCCTGAAATTCCCGGAAATCGTCGTCGTGCCGCCCACGGACCCGGTGATCGTCGACCCGCCCCGGTTCTGCCTGATTCCCGGTTTCACTGGCTGCATCAAATACGTGGACCCGCCGCCCTTCACCCTGGTCCCCGGCACCAACGGCGTGACCATTCCCGGCTTCCGGTTCGACGACCAGATCCTGCAATACACCTTCCGCGACCCCTATCTGGATGCCCTGCCCGGCGCGAACGCGACCGGGCTGGTCCCCGTTGCCGAATCCAGCAGCTTCTCCAGCACCCAGGCGGTCCAGTTCGCCTCGCTCAGCACCGGCCCGCTGCGCATCCGGGTTCCCGAGGCCTCGGCCCTGGCGCTGGTGGTGGTGCCCGGATTGTTGCTGGCCTGGCGCCGCCGCTCCGCACCCGCGGCTGTCGCGGCCTGAGCGCACCTGTCCCCGACAAGGCGTCCCGGCGGGCGCCTTGTCCTCTCCATTTTGGGCGCGGGCGTGCTATTTATGACGGCATGTCAGAGTTTCGCCCCGCCCCGCCCGCGCCCGCCGCGGCCCCGCCCTATCTCGCCACCCTCAACCCGCCGCAGCGCGCGGCGGTGGAGGCGCTGGACGGGCCGGTGCTGGTGCTGGCCGGGGCCGGCACCGGCAAGACGCGGGTGCTGACCACCCGCCTCGCCCATATCCTGAACCTCAACAAGGCGTGGCCGAGCCAGATCCTGGCCGTCACCTTCACCAACAAGGCCGCGCGCGAGATGAAGGAGCGGGTGGCTGCCATCGCCGGCGACCTGACAGAAGCGCTGTGGCTCGGCACCTTCCACGCGCTCTGCCTGCGCATCCTGCGCCGGCACACGGAACTGGTGGGCCTGAAAAGCGGCTTCACCATCCTCGACACCGACGATCAGCAGCGCCTGCTGAAACAGGTGATCGAGGCCGCGGGCCTCGACCCCGGCCGCTGGTCGCCGCGGGTGCTGATGCCGGCGATCCAGCGCTGGAAGGATCGCGGCCTGACGCCGGACAAGGTCTCCCCCGCCGAGGCCGGCGAGGCCGCCGGCGGCCGGCTGGTGCCGCTCTACGCGGCCTATCAGGCGCGGCTGCGCGCGGTGAACGCCGTCGACTTCGGCGACCTGTTGCTGCTCTGCCTGGTGCTGTTCCAGCAGCACCCGGACATTCTGGCCGAATACCAGCGCCGCTTCCGCTATATCCTGGTGGACGAGTACCAGGATACCAATATCGCGCAATATCTCTGGCTGCGCATGCTGGCGGTGGGCCACAAGAACCTTTGCTGCGTCGGCGACGACGACCAGTCCATTTATGGCTGGCGCGGCGCGGAGGTCGGCAACATCCTGCGCTTCGAGCAGGACTTTCCCGGCGCGCAAATCATCCGGCTGGAGCAGAACTACCGCTCCACCGGTCCGATTCTGGCGGCGGCCGGCGGCATCATCGCCCACAACGCCCAGCGGCTCGGCAAGACGCTCTGGACCGAAGCGAAGCAGGGCGACCCGGTCAGCGTGCGCCAGGTCTGGGACGGCGACGAGGAGGCCCGCATTGTCGGCGAACAGATCCAAGACCTCGCCCGGCAGGGCCACAAGCTCAGCGAGATCGCGATCCTGGTGCGCGCCGGCTTTCAGAGCCGCAGCTTCGAGGAGCGCTTTCTCACCATCGGCCTGCCCTATCGCGTCTTCGGTGGCCTGCGCTTCTACGAGCGGCTGGAGATTCGCGACGCCATCGCCTATCTGCGCCTCGCGGCCCAGCCGGCGGACGACCTGGCCTTCGAACGGGTGCTGAACAAGCCCCGTCGCGGCATCGGCAACGCCACGCTGCAAGCGATCCACAAGGCCGCGCACGAGGCCGGCCTGCCGCTCTACGCCGCCGCGCTCAATCTCAGCCGGTCCGACGCACTGCCGGCCCGCGCCCGCAACGCGCTGAACAAGGCCATGACCGATTTCGAGCGCTGGCGGGCCATGGCCTCGGTCGAGAACGCCGACCCGGTGGAACTGACCGAGACCATCCTGGACGAGAGCGGCTACACCGCCATGCTCCAGGCCGACAAAACGCCCGAGGCGCCGGGGCGGCTGGAGAACCTGAAGGAACTGACCCGCGCGCTGGAAGAGTTCGAGAACCTGGAAGGCTTTCTCGAACACATCGCCCTCGTCATGGACAATGACGACGGCGCCTCGGAGGACCAGGTCACGGTCATGACCCTGCACGCCGCCAAGGGGCTGGAATTCGACACCGTGTTCCTGCCCGGCTGGGAGGAAGGGCTGTTCCCGCACCAGCGCGCCCTCGACGACAGCGGCGCGGCCGGCCTGGAGGAGGAACGCCGCCTCGCCTATGTCGGCCTGACCCGGGCGCGCAAGCGGGCGCTGATCTCCTGCGCCGCCAACCGCCGGGTGCACGGCCAGTGGATCACCGCCCTGCCCTCTCGCTTTCTGAGCGAACTGCCGGAAGACCAGATCGTCTTTGCCAGCGAGCAGGGCCTGCTCGGCAACACCGCCGGCCAGACTGCGGGGTCGTGGGGCGGCAGCGGCTATGACTGGGGCTCCGGCTCCTGGCGGCGGCCGTCGGCGGCCAGTGGCGGCAAGGTGGTCGACGCCGCCTGGGAGGTGGTCTCGCGCCCGGCCAAGACCGGCACGTTCAACGTCGGCGAGCGCGTGTTCCACCAGAAATTCGGCTACGGCACCATCCTGGAGATCGACGTGGACAAGCTGCACATCGCCTTCGAAAAGACCAGCGCCAAGACCGTCGTCGACCGCTTCGTGGAGAAGGTGTGATGATTTCGCCAGGCTCCCCACCTTCCCGGCTTCGTCATTGCGAGACCGCGCAGCGGGCGTGGCAATCCAGACGGGCCCCGCATGCAACCCGCAGCCTCCATCATGGCGAGCAAACGCAACGCCACACCGTCACCCCAAACGACCGGAGCCTCGAATTGACGACCGCCTGGATTGCTTCGGCTCCGCCTCGCAATGACGGAACGGAGCGTTGTTTACCGCTTCGTGGAGAAGATCAAATACGCTCGCCAGGTACCCCACCTTCCCGACTTCGTCATTGCGAGACCGCGCAGCGGGCGTGGCAATCCAGAGAGGCTGCCAATGAAG
The DNA here is from genome assembly GCA_020638555.1 of Alphaproteobacteria bacterium. NCBI lineage: Bacteria > Pseudomonadati > Pseudomonadota > Alphaproteobacteria > Alphaproteobacteria bacterium. The sequence continues at coordinate 447,160 of JACKII010000004.1, forward strand.
CAACCCGCGGTCTATATTATGGCCAGCCGACGGAACGGCACACTCTATACCGGGGTTACGGGCTCCCTCCGCCAGCGAATCTGGCAACATCGCGAAGGCGTCACACCCGGTTTTACCAAACAACACAATTGCAAGCTTTTGGTTTGGTACGAATTGCACGAAAGCTTCCCTGCCGCGATTGCCCGCGAAAAGCAACTCAAGGGTGGTTCCCGGAGGAAGAAGCTTGCTCTGATCGAGGCAATGAACCCGGCATGGCGGGATCTTTTCGGCGAATTGGTCTGGGACTGACGACCGCCTGGATTGCTTCGGCTCCGCCTCGCAATGACGGCCCGCGCGCGGTCGACCGCTTCGTGGAGAAGGTGTGATGACACCATTTTGTTTTTCGCCCATTCCTTTCCCCCGTCATTGCGAGAAGCCGCAGGCGACGAAGCAATCCAGAGCGGCAGCCGGTGCAGCCACCGGCTGCCGACATCATGGCCAGCCGACGCAACGGCGCACTCCACACCAAAACTGCTCGTTCTCTGCGCCATCGCGCTCGGCTGCTTCGGGACTGACGACCGCCTGGACTGCTTCGGCTCCGCCTCGCAATGACGGCCCACGCGCAGTCGACCGCTTCGTGGAGAAGGTGTGATGTGGCGCCTCGCCCTCACCGCCGAGGCCACCGACGCCGAGGCCTATGCCCAGGCGCTTGAGCCGATGGCCGCCGTGGTCTCGATCTACGAGGTTGCGCCCGATCCGGACGCCGGCCGCTTCAGCCAGCCCGAGGACTGGGCGACGGACATTCTCATGTCCGGCCAATGCGTCGTCGAGGCGCTGTTCGAGGCCCCGCCCGCCACGGACGATCTGAGCGCGGCCCTGGCCGAGACCGCCACCGCGCTCCGCCAACCGCTGCCGCCGCTCGCCTGGGACGAACTGGCCGGCGACACGGACTGGGTCTCGGAAAGCCAGTCGCATCACCCCGCCATCCGCGCCGGCCGCGTGCTGGTTCGGCCCAGCCATGTGGAGCGCACGCCGCCCGCGCCCCTCGTCATCCGCCTGGACGCCGGCCGCGCCTTCGGCACCGGCGGCCACGCCACCACCCATGGCTGCCTCACGCTGATGCAGCGGCTTGGGCCAAGCCCGCGACCCCGCCGCATCGCCGATATCGGCACCGGCAGCGGCCTGCTGGCCATCGCGGCGGCCAGGCTCTATCCGGGCGCCCACATCGTCGCCAGCGAGATCGACGCGCGCGCGCTGGAGGTGGCGGCGTACAACGCCCGCGCCAATGGCGTGCGCCTGCACTGCGTTGTCGCCGACGGCTGGCGGCACCGGGCGCTGGCCCATGGCGCGCCCTTCGACCTGATCCTGGCCAATCTGCTCTACCGCCCGTTGCTGCGCTTTTCCCGCAGCATGGCCGAGCGGCTCGCCCCCGGCGGCGCCTTGATCCTGGCGGGCCTGCTGGCCGGCCAGGAAAGGCCGCTGCTGCAACGCTTCGCGGCCTATGGGCTGGTGCTGGAGGCCCGGGCCGGCGACCGCGACTGGCCGAGCCTGTTGCTGCGCAAGCCGCCCGCGGGTGGCACGGCCCGGCGCTTTCAGGCGTTCCCGTCATCGCCCAGCGGCAACGCTCGCTGAGCCAGGGAACGGCAGGGCCTCGGGCTATTCCCCATCCTCCTTCGCCTGCGTGCGGAAGCGCACGCCCTGGTCGATGCGGCTCAGTTCCTGGTTGACCAACTCGGCCAGCTTGTCCGGCGGCTGGTCGCCGAAGGCGATCGAGCGCAGCAGCGTCTCGGCCGAGGTCTGCCGCGCCTTGTAGTGCAGGTAGAGGCCGACGAAGAACGCCGCAACGGCGGTCACCATCGCCTGGGTGATGGCGGATGTCACCAGTTGCAGCCCCTCCAGCGACTTCAGCGTGGCCAGCAGCACGGGCCAGACCAGCACCGCCAGGGTCGCGGCCAGCGCCAGCCAGAAAAATACCTTGTTCAGAACCGCATAGCTCCACTGCTTGATATAGACGTCGCAGGCGATCTCGTAGCGGCGCACATCTGCGGCAGGCGCGTCGTCGGCCTCGGCGCGGCGGCGCAACACCTCCAGCAGGAACGCGCCGGAGGTCTGGTGCAGATTGTAGGGGTCACGCGGCATGGCGGCTTCTCTCTCCCATGGAGCCCCGCCATGTTAAGGCCTCGGAAGCCATCCGCGCCAGCCATCCGCCGCGACCGCAATCGCCCACGCCAACAAACGGCTGTTCCCTGCGCCCGGACTGGTATACCCCTGTCCTCCCCCCTGCGTTTTCCTGGAGCCTCAATTCCCGTGAGCGATCAACCGTCTGCGTCCGCCCTCTCGGCCGTCGCCGAGCTTTACCACCAGTACATGACCGGCCTGATCCTGGCCGTCAGCCTGCACCGAGGGCGCCACGATGCCGGCGAATGGGCGTTCCGCGTCTTCCGCCACCAGCATCACGAGAAATTCCTCTCCAGCTTCGACAAGCTGGGCCTGACCGGCATGCCGGACGCGGTGGCCTGCGCCGCCTATCACTATCTCTCCAACAGCGTCGGCGGCGTTGGCGTGCAGTTCATGCAGGAAAGCGAGAAAAAGGCCTGGGTCCGCTTCGTGCCGCCGCGCTGGATCTATCCCGACGCCACCATTTGCGGCGTGCCGTCGGAGGTGAGCCGCGGCATGCTGCGAGGCTGGTACGCCCAGAACGGCATCAGCCTGAACAATCCGCGCCTGGGCTTCATCTGCACCGCCCAGACCCCCGACGCCCAGCACGGCCTTGCCGGCTATTTCCTGGAGCACGACCGCGACCTGGGTCCGGACGAGCGGCTGCGCTTTTCCCCCGGCGAACTGCCGCCGCCGTTCGACGCCGCCGCCGCGCCGAAGCTGCCGGCCGCGGATTGGCCGGCGGAGCGTCTCGCCAAGGCCAACCGCAACTATGCGATGGAGTATGTCCGCACCGGCCTGCCGCGCATGGCGGAATTGTTCGGCCCGGCCGAGACGCTGGCCATCGCCGGCCACGCCGCCCGCATGATCGGCGCCCAGACCTATCTGGCGACCGCGGCCGGTCTCGGCATCCAGGGCGACTCGCCCGCGGACTTCGCCCGCTTCCTGGCCGCCATGGCCGCGGCCGAGGGCGATGCGGCGGAGGTCTCGACCGATGGGGGCACCGCCGTGGTCCGCCGCCATGGCTGGCGCCTGACCCGCAACCTGCCGGCACAACACCCTTGCGTGTTCGAGGCCTGGAACGGGTTGTTCGAGGGCGCGCTCATGGTTCACAATCGCTTCTGCGTGCTGACGGTCACGCAACGCCTGGACTATGGCGACCCTCATATCGAATGGCGCATTCGTGTGCGCCCGACCCACCACTCCTGATCTGATCGGAGCATCTGGAAATGAAACTTCTCGGCGGTTTTCTCTCGCCCTATGTGCGCCGCACCGCGGTCTCGCTCAACCTGACCGGCCTGAACTGGGAATCGGTGCAGGTCAGCGTCTGGGACGACCCGAACGCGGTGAAGCAGCACAACCCGCTGGTGCGCGTCCCGACCCTGGTGCTGGATGACGGCGAGGCGCTGGTGGAGAGCTATGCCATCCTCGACGCCATCGACGAACTGGCCGGCGCCAAGCGCCTGACCCCGGCTTCGGGCGCCGAGCGCCGCAGGGTGATGAAGGCGACGGCGGTTGCCGCCGGCGCCATCGACAAGACCATCTGGGCGGTCTATGAGCTGCGCTTCCACGACAAGGAGCACGTCTCGCGCAAGTGGGTCGAGCACAACGAGGCGCAGGCGCTGGGCGGCTTCGAATGGCTCGACAACGCGGCCAAGGCGGCCGGCGACGGCTGGCTTTGCGGGCCGGCCATCACCGAAGCCGACGTGACCGCCGCGGTCGGCTTCAGCTTCGCGAGCAAGGTGCGCCCGAAGCTGGGCCTGGCGGAGAAATTCCCGGCGCTGGCCGCCCACAACGCCCGCTGCGAGGCCCTGGACGCGTTCAAGAACGCCCCACTGCCGAGCTAAGCACCGCCCTGTTCCCCGGACGGTGCGGAGCGCCGATCCGGGGCCGGCGTCATCCTTCGAACACCGCCCCCTGCGGTGTTCGCGAGAGCGACCGGTCCCGGCCCGCGCCTCCGGCACGGCCGGGACACAGGCCAAGAAAAGGGCGGCTCCCGACACCGGGAACCGCCCTCTCTCTCAGCCGCAAGCCAAGCGGAAGCCGCTTACGCGCCCCAGGGCTTGATCGCTTCTTTCAGCTTCTTGTAGCCGTCGAGGAAGCCCGGACGGTCGCCCGCATAGACCTCGTCGAACTTGGCGAGCGCGTCGTCCATGAACTGCTTCACCTTGGCATTGCCCGGGTTCGCGTCCACATAGGCGTCGCGGATCAGAACGAAGTGAATGCGCGGGTCGTAGGGCTGCTTGGTGCCGCCCATCCACTCGTCGCCGTCCAGGAGGCGCAGCAGCATGGCGTCGGCGGACCCCAGCGTCTGCTCGTGGATCGGCGGGCCGCTCATGCGGTGCATGACGCTGGTCATGTCGCGGCCGTTGCCGGTGGTGTAGCCCATCTCGTTCCAGAGCGTGCGCATGCTCTTGTCGCTGCCGACATATTTCAGCACGCGGTCGCCGAAGGCCCGCAGCGGGTCGGAAATGTCGGCCATCAGATCGGTCAGGCGGTCGCCGTCCAGGTCGGTGGCGAACACGATGGCGTCGCGCTGCTCGATCAGGTCCCAGATCAGGATGCCGTAATTGGTGTCGGAGATGTGCTGCTCGATGCGGCCGCCCCAGTTCTCCATGCCGTCCTTGAAGTCGGCCGGCAGCAGCTTGACGATGGCGTCGATGCGCTCCTTGTGCTCCTCATACGGGTCGACGGCGTATTTGCGGCCGACCTCGAACTTGGTGCCCTTCAGCATCCAGGCGTGCAGGCCGGCATTGATGCCGTCTTCCATCGCCTGGGTCGGCTTCATGGCGACGCGGCCGATCCGGCCGGTCTCGTGCACCATTTTCAGGAACAGGCGGTTGGCATAGGCCATCTGCACGCCGGGGGTGTTCATCTCCGAATGGACGATGCCGGTCGCCGGATCCACCTTGAACGCGGCGCGGTCCTGGCTGTATGGCAGGCAGGGCATGCAGCGCACCGCCGTGATCGGGCCATAGGGGCGCACATTGCAATAGACGCCCGCCTGGGTGCGCAGCGGCGCGTTGCCCGACTTGCCCATGACGACGACGCGGCCGCCCTTGCCGTCGTTGACATAGGCGTCGCCGGCGGTGGACCACTTGATCGAGGTGACCGGCACATTGCCGAACCAGGCCAGGGCTTCCAGCTTGGTGTCGTGGCGGTATTGCGACCACATCGGCACGGCGTAATAGGGCAGACCCAGGATATCGGCCGCGGCAATGGTGCCGAGCAGGGCATAGGCATCGGTCAGCGAGTGGGCGACCGGCTGGCAATCGTCGGTGAAGTTGCCGCCTTCCCAGATCACCGCGTCCGGATAGCCGGTCGGGCGCATGTCGGTCGGGCGGTGGATTTTCTCAAGCTCGCCGAACAGGTCGCCGCCGTCGGCTTCTGTCCGGGCGATTTTCATCAGGTCGATCATGGGTCGGTTTCCGTCCAAAGGGTCAGCCGTTGAGTGGGCGCACCATAGAAGACGCACCGGCACAAGCAACAGGTCGAGTGATCGCACAATGCCGGGACGCACGCCCGCCGTAAAGACGGAACGCGGCGGGGGTGGCGGTGGCGGGGCGGACGGGGATACCGGCACGGCCGGATTCCCGGAATCCGCCGCCGCCATGCTGTCGCACATCGGGTTTGACGCTGGCTACGAACCAAGGTTAGCATTTGTGAATACAAGAAGAAGTCGTGCCGGCACTTACCGGAACACGGCCAAACAACGAACACGGAGGAAACAATGTTGCTACGCCCCATTTTGGGAACCGCCCTGGCTGCGGCGGTTCTCGGCCTGTCCGCTATGGCGACTCTCGCCCCGGATGCGTCCGCCGGCACGCTCAAGGCTGCGGTCGGCCTCGCGCCCAGCAGCGCCCAGTACTACGCATTCGAGCGCTTTGCCGACTACGTGAAGAAAAACAGCGACGTCAAGATCAAGGTCTTCTCGATGTCGCTGCTGAACCTGAAGGAAACCCCGCCCGGCATCCGCGATGGCATCGCGGATATGGGTTTCGTGCTGCCGCCCTATTACCCGGCGGAATACGCCGAAAACAATCTGGTATCGAACCTTTCGATGCTTTCGACCACCGGCCGGCAGGTGGAAAGCCCGGGCGCGGCCATGGCCGGCGCCACGTCCGAATACACCTATTTCCACTGCCCCGAATGCCTGACCGAGTACGAGAGAGAGAACCAGATCTATCTCGGCACCGGCGCGAGCCCCACCTATATCATGCTCTGCACCAAGCCAATCCGCACGCTGGAGGACCTGAAGGGCAAGAAATACCGGTCCGGCGCGGCGAATTTCGGCCGCTGGGCCGAGTATTTCGGCGGCATCAAGGTCTCGATGCCCGGTAACGACGTCTACGAGGCGCTGGGACAGGGCGTGATCGATTGCGCGATGCTGTCCGCAACGGAACTGACGAATCTCTCGCTGTTCGACCTGGTCAAGTACGTGACCCGACGGATTCCGGGCGGCGTCTATTCCGGCGTGGCCACCAACAATGTGAACGTCGACACGTGGCGCAGCCTGACGACCGAACAACGGGCGGTGTTTCTGAAAGGCGCGGCCAAGATCAACGCCGACCTGACCTGGAAATACTATTCGGATGCGAAAAAGAATCTCGACGCGTCGCCGTCCAAGGGTGTCGAGGTGATCGAGCCCGGCCCCGAAATCATGGCGAAATCCGATGAGTTCGTGAAAGGCGACCTGAAGATCATCGCCGATCAATTCACGAAGGATTACGGCATTACCAATGTCGAATCGAAGATCGAGACCGTGACGAAACTGGTCGAGAAGTGGAAGACGCTGACCGAGGGGCTGGAAAACGATCCGGAAGGCCTGGCCAAGGTCTACTGGGACGAAATTTTCTCCAAGGTCGACCCCAAAACCTTCGGCATGAAATAATTCAATCCGCTTGACCTGCGCCGCCGGCTGCGGCCGGCGGCTTTTTTTTTGCGCAATCCCTCCGGGCCGTTCAAGCAGAAGACGAATTGCGCCAGACACGGTTTGACGCATCCGATCCTCGCCTACTAGGATGTTCGCCCTACTGCACTGGCGCGAACAACGATCGCCACCATCATCCGGAGGAAACAATGGAACGCCGAAATTCCCTTGGCGCAGCGATCGGCGCTGCCATTTTGGGTCTCACGCTGAGCGCGGCTCCGGCAACCGAGGTGGTCGCCAAGACCCTGAAATCCGCCGTCGGCCTGGCGCCCACCAGCGCGCAGTATTACGCTCACAGCCAATTGGCAGAGTATGTCAAGGAGCACACCAAGGATCTGCGAATCAAGGTGTATTCCATGTCGCTCTTGAACCTGAAGGAAACCCCGCCCGGCCTGCGCGACGGCATTGCCGACATGGGTTTCGTGCTGCCGCCCTATTTCCCGGCGGAATACTCCGAATTCAACCTGGCCGCCAACGTCTCCATGCTGGCCACCACCGGGCGCCAGGTGGAAAGCCCGGGCGCGGCCATGGCCGGCGCCACCAACGAATACGTGTTCTTCCACTGCCCGGAATGCCTGGCGCAGTTCCAACACGAAAACCAAGTCTATCTCGGCACGGCGGCGAGCCCGACTTACATCTTGCTCTGCACCAAGCCAATCCGCACGCTGAACGACCTGAAGGGCCGGAAGTTCAGCTCCGGCGCGGCGAATTTCGGCCGCTGGGCCGAATATTTCGGCGGCATCCGGGTGTCGATTTCCGGCAATGACGTCTACGAGGCCCTGGGCCAGGGCGTGATCGACTGCTCCATGCAATCCGCGACCGAGTTGACCAATCTCTCGCTGTTCGACGTGGTGAAATTCGTCACCCGGCGCATTCCCGGCGGCGTCTTTTCCGGTGTGGCCACCAACAACATGAACATCGATTCCTGGCGCAGCCTGTCGCTGGAAGATCGCAAGGTCTTGCTGAAGGGCTCCGCCCGCCTCCAGGCGGATGGCACCTGGAAATACTATGCCGAGGCGAAAAAGAACCTGGAAGACGCCCCCGGCAAGGGCGTCGAGGTGATCGAGCCCGACCCGGCCATTCTGGCCAAGTCGGACGAGTTCGTGAAAGGCGACATGAAGGTCATCGCAGAGCAGTTCCGCACGGCATATGGCGTCGCGAACACGGACGCAAAGATCGCCAAGCTGGCCGAACTGACCGAGAAGTGGAAGACGCTGACCGACGGCATCGAAGACGACCCCGCGGCCCTGTTCGCGGTGTACTGGAACGAGGTCTTCTCCAAGCTCGATCCCGAAACCTACGGCATGAAATAGGCCGCAATGCGTAGCCTGCCGGCGGCGGCCCCCGGTCGCCCCGGCGAGCCTCTACCGCACAAATACAGACACAGTTTGACGCATCCGACTTTAGGCCACTAGGATGCGCGCCCTATTGCGTTGGCGCGAACAACCAACGCCATCATCCTCCGGAGGAAACCATGAAACGCCAAAAATTCCTTGGCGCAGCGATCGGCGCTGCCGTTTTGGGTCTCGCGCTAAGCGCGGCACCGCTAACCGAGGCGGTCGCCAAGACCCTGAAATCCGCCGTCGGCCTGGCGCCCAGCAGCGCGCAGTACTACGCCCACGCCCGCCTGGCCGAGTATGTCAAGGAGCACGCCAAGGATCTGAAGATCAAGGTGTATTCCATGTCGTTGCTGAACCTGAAGGAAACGCCGGCCGGCGTCCGCGACGGCATTGCCGATATGGGCTTCGTGCTGCCGCCCTATTTCCCGGCGGAGTATTCGGAGTTCAACCTGGCCGCCGACGTCTCCATGCTGGCCACCACCGGCCGTCGGGTGGAAAGCCCCGGCGCAGCCATGGCCGGCGCCACCAACGAGTACGTGTTCTTCCACTGCCCGGAATGCCTGGCGCAGTTCGAGCACGAGAATCAGGTCTATCTCGGCACCTCCGCCAGCCCGACCTACATCATGCTCTGCACCACGCCGATCCGCACCATGGAGGATCTGAAGGGCAGGAAATTCCGGTCCGGCGCGGCGAATTTCGGCCGCTGGGCCGAATATTTCGGCGGCATCCGGGTCACCATTTCCGGCAATGACGTCTACGAGGCCCTGAGCCAGGGCGTGATCGACTGCTCCATGCAATCGGCGACCGAGTTGACCAATCTCTCGCTGTTCGACGTGGTGAAATTCGTCACCCGGCGCATTCCCGGCGGCGTCTTTTCGGGCGTGGCCACCAACAACATGAACCTCGATTCCTGGCGCAGCCTGTCGCTGGAGGATCGCAAAGTCTTGCTCAAGGGTTCGGCCCGGGTGCAGGCGGACAACACCTGGAAATACTATTCCGACGCGAAAAAGAACCTGGAAGACGCCCCCGGCAAGGGCGTCGAGGTGATCGAGCCCGATCCGGCCATTCTGGCCAAATCGGACGAGTTCGTGAAAGGCGACATGAAAGTCATCGCCGAGCAGTTCCGCAAAGACTACGGCGTCCAGAACACGGACGAGAAGATCGCCAAGCTGGCCGAGCTGACCGAGAAGTGGAAGACGCTGACCGAAGGCGTCGAAGACGATCCCGCGGCCCTGGCCGAGGTCTACTGGAACGAGGTCTTTTCCAAGCTCGATCCCGAAACCTACGGCATGAAATAAGCCGCAATGCGTAGCCTGCCGGCGGCGGCGCCCAGCCGCCCCGGTGAGCCTCGACCGGACAAATACAGACACAGTTTGACGCATCCGACTTTAGACCACTAGGATGCGGCTCATACCGATGTGGCACGACCGATCAAAGCCACAATCATTGGGAGGACATGATGATACGCCAAAAGTTCCTTGGCGCAGCGATGGGTGCTGCCGTTCTGAGCCTGGCGCTAGGCGTGGCGCCGGCGACCGAGGCACTCGCAAAGACCCTGAAGGACGCGGTCGGCCTGGCGCCGAGCAGCGTGCAGTATTACGCCCACAGCCGCTTGGCGGACTATGTCAAGGAACACACCAAGGATCTGCGGATCAAGGTGTATTCCATGTCGCTCTTGAACCTGAAGGAGACCCCGGCCGGTGTCCGCGACGGTATCGCCGACATGGGCTTCGTGCTGCCGCCCTATTTCCCGGCGGAATACTCCGAATTCAACCTGGCCGCCAACGTCTCCATGCTCGCCACCACCGGCCGCCGGGTGGAAAGCCCCGGCGCGGCCATGGCCGGCGCCACCAACGAATACGTGTTCCTGAACTGCCCGGAATGCCTGGCGCAGTTCGAGCACGAGAATCAGGTCTATCTCGGCACCTCCGCCAGCCCGACCTACATCATGCTCTGCACCAAGCCGATCCGCACCATGGAGGATCTGAAGGGCAGGAGGTTCCGCTCCGGCGCGGCGAATTTCGGTCGCTGGGCCGAACATTTCGGCGGCATCAAGGTCTCGATCTCCGCCAACGACGTCTATGAGGGCCTGGGCCAGGGCGTGATCGATTGCGCCATGCTCTCCGCCACCGAACTCACCAATCTCTCGCTGTTCGACGTGGTGAAATTCGTTACCCGGCGCATTCCCGGCGGCGTCTATTCCGGCGTGGCCACCAACAACATGAACCTCGATTCCTGGCGCAGCCTGTCGCTGGAGGATCGCAAGGTTCTGCTCAAGGGTTCGGCCCGGGTGCAGGCGGACAACACCTGGAAATTCTATGCCGACGCGAAAAAGAACCTGGAAGACGCGCCCGGCAAGGGCGTCGAGGTGATCGAGCCCGATCCGGCCATCCTGACCCAGTCGGACGAGTTCGTGAAAGGCGACATGAAGGTCATCGCCGAGCAGTTCCGCAACGACTACGGCGTCGCGAACACGGACGAGAAGATCGCCAAGCTGGCCGAACTGACCGAAAAGTGGAAGACCCTGACCGAGGGGATCGAAAACGATCCGGAAGCCCTGTTCGAGGTGTACTGGAAAGAGGTCTTCTCCAAGCTCGACCCCGCGACCTATGGCATGCAGTAGACCGCCAATCCCCCTCTGCGACCGCCGGCAGCCCGCCCCAGGGCGCGGCTTGCCGGCGGCGCGCCCCGACCGTTTCCCTCCCCCTGGTCAACCGCAGCCGCCGCAACCCTCCCAAGGTGCCGGAGGGCGCGGCTGTGCCAGATACACGCCCCAGAGGAATCTCCCATGACCGCAATCGGCCGCATTCTGGCCATCGGCGTGAAAATCTCGACCTATGTCGGGTTGTTCGCCGTGGCCCTGATGATGCTGCATATCTTCATCGACGTGGCCGGCAAGTTCCTGTTGAACGAGCCGATCCCCGCGACCATCGCCCTGGTGTCGAACTATTACATGGTCGTGGTGGCCTTCATGGCCATCGGACTCGCCGAAACCCGCAACAGCCACATCACGGTCGAAGTGCTGACCGAGTTGTTCCCGATGCGGGCGCAGTTGCACCTCTATTCCTGGAGCTATGTGATCTCGGCGTTCGTCTACGGCCTGCTGACGGTCCGCACCTGGGAAGAAGCTGCGCGCGCCCACGCAACCGGCACCTTCATCATGGAGCAAAGCACCAAGCTGCTGACCTGGCCGTCCTACTATCTGCTGCCGATCGGCTGCGGACTGATGTGCCTGGTCGTCACCTACCGCTTCCTGATCTACCTGACGGGCGCGAAGAGCGGCCTCGGCGAAGTCCCGACCATGCAGAAGGACGCTGACATCGCCGCCTCCAACGAAGCCGGTCTGGCCTGAGGAACGCGAACAATGGAAGCTTTGAGCGACGTTCAAATCGGCTTTATCGGCATCGGTGTCCTCGTCACGCTGATCGCGCTGCGCGTGCCCATCGGCGTGAGCCTGATCGGTGTCTCTTTCTTCGGCATCTGGGCGCTGGTCGGCCAGAAAGCGGCCTGGGGCATGTTGGGGGTCATCCCCTACAACTTCGCCGCCACCTGGCAGTTGAGTTCCGTCCCCATGTTCCTGTTGATGGGCTTCTTCTGCTTTCATGCGGGACTGACCAAGGGCCTGTTCGACGCGGCACGGGTCTGGCTCTCGGCCCTGCCGGGCGGCCTGGCGGTGGCGGCCGTGTTCGGCTCGGCCGGCTTTGCCGCCGTCACCGGCTCGTCGGTTGCCTGTGCCGCCGCCATGGGCCGGATCGCCGTGCCGGAAATGATGCGCTACCGCTATGAGGTGTCGCTGGCCACCGGCACGGTGGCGGCTGCCGGTACCATCGGCGCGCTGATTCCGCCCTCGATCCTGATGATCCTCTACGGCATCATCGCCGAGGTGCCGATCAGCCACCTGTTCCTGGGCGGTGTCGGTGCCGGCCTGCTGACCGCCTTCGGTTATGTCGCCGTCATCACCATCCGCACCACTCTCAATCCGGAGCTGGCGCCCCGGCTGTCCGAGAAGGTGCCGTTTTCCGACAAGGTGGCGGCGCTGGTCGAAACCTGGCCGGTTTTGCTGCTGATGGCCGGTGTGTTCGGCGGCCTGTTCGCCGGCCTGTTCACCCCGACCGAGGCCGGCGCCGTCGGCGCGTTCCTCTCGCTGGTGATCGCCGCCGTCAAGCGCTCGCTCACCTGGCAGAATTTCCGCAACGCGCTGCTGGAAACGCTGCTGACCTCGGCGGCGCTGTTCATCATCGCCATCGGCGCCAGCATGTTGACCCGTTTCCTGGCCTTCAGCGGCGCCGGCGACTATCTCTCCGACCTGGTGGTGGGCATCGGCGCCAACGAGTTCCTGCTGCTGGTGGGCATTTCCTGCGTCTATCTGGTGCTGGGCATGTTCCTGGAGCCGATCGGCGCCATGCTGCTGACCCTGCCGATCCTGCTGCCGATCATCGACAGCACCGGTTTCAGCCTGGTGTGGTTCGGCGTGCTGCTGACCAAGTTCCTGGAGATCGGCATGATCACGCCGCCAATCGGCCTGAACGTGTTCGTCATCAAGGGCGTGGTCGGCGACCTGACCACCACCTCGGTGATCTTCAAGGGCATTATGTGGTTCCTGCTCTCCGACCTGATCGTCATCACCCTGTTGATGATCTTCCCGGAGATCGTGCTCTACCTGCCCAGCACCATGGACTGATCCCGACAGCCTTCTCGCCTGTTCCCCGGACGGTGCATTGCACCGTCCGGGGAACAGGAGAAGCCTGGGGGCCGGGTTATTCCGGCGCCACCTGGATCAGCAGCTTGCCCTGGTTCTCGCCCCGGAACAGCATGCCGAGCGCGGCCGGCGCCTGGTCCAGCCCTTCCAGCACGTGCAGGCGCTGCCGCAACCGGCCCGCCCGCAATTGCTGGCCGATCCAGGCGCGGGCCTCGGGATAGCGGGCGTTGAAGTCGAAGACGATGAAGCCTTCCATCCGCGCCCGCTTGCCGATCAGCAAGCCGATATTCTTCACGCCGTAGAGCTCGCTCGCCGCCGTCTGCGAGATGCGCCCGCAGATCGCGACCCGGCCGCGCTCGCGCAGGCTGGCCAGGGCCAGATCGAGTTGCTCGCCGCCGACATTGTCGAAAAACACGTCGCAACCGTCCGGCATCGCCGCCTTGTAGGCCGCCGCCAGATTGCCGGCCTTGTAGTCGATGACGGCGTCCAGCCCCAACTCCTCGCTCAGATAGCGGCACTTCTCCGGCCCGCCGGCAATGCCCACCACACGGCAGCCCTCGATTTTCGCCATCTGCGCCGCCATCTGGCCGACACCGCCCGCCGCCGCCGAAACCAGCACGGTCTCGCCCGGCTTGGCCGCGCCCACGGCGAACAGGCCGAAATACGCGGTGAGCGCCGTCGTCCCCAGCGGTCCGATCCAATCCTTCGGCGAGCCCACGGCGAGGTCCAGCTTCTGGCTTTCGGCCGCCTTCACCGTCGGGTGCGTCTGCCAGCCCAGCCGGGCATTGACATAGTCGCCCGGCTGAAAACCGGGATCGCCGGAGGCCAGCACCCGGCCGACACCGCCCGCCCGCATCACGCCGCCGATGGGCACCGGCGGAACATAGCCGGGATTCTCGCTGACCCAGACGCGCATGGCCGGGTCGATGGAGATATAGACGCTCTCCAGCAGCAATTCGCCCGCCCCCGGATCGCGGATCGGCTGGGTGTCCGCCTCGAAATGCTCGGGGCCGGCAATGCCGGCTGGCCGGGCCTTCAGGAGATAGCGCTGGTTGGATTGGGGGGTTGCACGGGACATGGGTCGGGCAGCCTTTCTGCAGCAGAGTCCGCAAGGTCGGAGGTCAAACGCGCCTTGAACGCCTGCGCCGCCAGCGCAAAGCCGCCATCGGCGCCGTCGATGAAATGCATATGCTGCCCTGCCTCCAAGCGGAACACCAGACACGTCATCAGCGACGCGTCGGCCCGATGTGTGCCATAGACCAGCCGGCCGGCCGCATATTCCCGCGCCAGATGAGCCTCGATGGCGTCAGCTTGCGCCGGGGTAACGTCCAGCACCAGGCGCAACAGACCATCATATTTTCGGAAATCGGTGTTGATCTGGGTCTGCTCCAGATAGGCGGGAATATCGACCCCGCCGATCCTTGCCTTCAACGCCTTTCCCACCGCGAAAATCGCCGATATCAGCGCAATCTGGGCTGCGCGCAGCATCGTGCTGCCACGCCCCGCCGTCGCCTTTGCTTCCTCCCAGAGCCAGCGCGGCGGAAAGCGGAAGCGCATGGTCTCTGGCCGCACCGGAGCGGCGGCCCGGCCCCCGTCCCGCAAAATCGTCTCCACCGCATCCAGGCTTTGCCGCAACACGGTCGCCTGTGCTTGCGCATCCGGAGCGGCGGCCCGCACCAGCAGCGTGAGCGACACCCCATTCGCCGCCCGCAGCGGTTCCCAGCGGCACGACAGCCCTGCCAAATCCGGTGGCGGCGGCTCTGCCGGCTGTGGCAGCCGATAAGGGTTGTCCGGCGCAGGATCTTTCGCCAGCCAGTCGACCAGTTCCAGGCCGCCGCCGCTGAACAGGGCCAGATCGTTGCCGGGGCTCAACTCCAGCTTTCGCACGCCGATCTCCCCGCCGAGCGCCCGCACTGTCGTCAGCGGCACCTCCGCCACCCGCAGGGCAAGGTCGAACCGAGCCCGTGCCAGTGCCGCCAGTCCGATCAAGGCCGCCCGCGCCGGTGCCAGCGCCTGCGGCGGCACCAGCAACGATGCACCATCGCCACCAAACACAAAGGGAATGGCGAAATCCGACGCCGCATTCAACGCGGCCGTGATCCCGGCCGCTCCGATCAGGTTCACGTCCTTGTAGCGCCCCCCGGCAATCGCCCTGCTGGAATCGACAATGTCGGTGTGCAGCACCGTCCAGTCGTCCGGTGCGGGCGCATAGGCGGCGAAATCTGCAACAGCCGCAAAATCGGGCGCGGCCGGCAGGTCGGCATAGAAGCGGGCGGTGTCGGTCATCACTCCCATATGGGGGCGCTTCGATGCCCCCCATACGCAAACGGCGCCGAAACCGACGCCGTTTGACGAAAATTTGAGAGGGCGCCGCAGCGCCCGCTCGCCTCTTAGGACAGGTCGCTGAAGCGCTTCAGGTGGAAGTCCACGTCGCCGAAGGTGCGGTCGACCATGGTCAGGCGCTTGAAATAGTGGCCGGCCGCGTATTCGTCGGTCATGCCGATGCCGCCGTGCAACTGGATCGCCTGCTGGCCGACATAGCGGCCGGACTTGCCGATCTGCACCTTGGCCGCCGACATCGCCTTCTTGCGCTCGGCCGAGTCGTCTTCCTCGACGCGCATGGCCGCCATCATCGCCATGGACTTGGCTTCCTCGTGCGCGATGAACATGTCGACCATGCGATGCTGCAGCACCTGGAACTTGCCGATCGGCTGGCCGAACTGCTCGCGGGTCTTGATGTATTCCAGCGTCATGTCGTTCAGATGGCTCATGGCGCCGGTCGCCTCGGCCGCGATGGCGGCGATGGCGTAGTCGATCACCTTTTCCAGCACCGGCAGGCCCTCGCCCATGCCGCCGATCATGGCGTCCTGGCCGACCTCGACATTCTCCAGCGTCACCTCGCCGGCGCGCAGGCCGTCGGCGGTCGGATAGCCGCGCACGGTGACGCCGGCCTGGCCCTTGTCGACGATGAACAGCGAGATGCCGTCCGCATCGCGCGGGCCGCCGCTGGTGCGGGCGGAGACGATGATCTTGTCCGCCGCCGGCGCACCGAACACCACGCCCTTCATGCCGTTCAGCGTGAAGGTGCCGTCACGCAGCGGCTTCGCCGTGGTCGCGACATCGGCCAGATTGTAGCGCGACTGGCGCTCGGCAAAACCCAGGGCCAGTTTCAGCTTGCCCTCGGCCACCGCCGGCAGAAGCGCGTTCTTCTGCGCGTCCGACCCGCCATGGACGACGGCGCCGGCGCCCAGCACCACGGTCGCCAAGTAGGGCTCGGCCACCAGGCCCTTGCCGAACTCTTCCATCAGAATCATCGTCTCGACCGGCCCCAGGCCGATACCGCCATGGTCCTCCGGCAGGGCCAGGCCCAGCCAGCCGAGTTCCGCCATCTGCTTCCAGTGGTCCTCGGAAAAGCCGGCGTCGGTCGCGACAATCGCCCGGCGCTGTTCGAAACTGTAATTGTCCTGCACGAACCGGGCGACGCTGTCCTGAAGCTGGCGCTGTTCGTCGGTGAGTTCGAAATCCATGGGGCGTCCTCGCTAGCGAAAGGCGGGTGTTGATTGGCTACCGGCAAAGCTACGGCGCGGCGTCCGGCTTGGCAAGCGTCAGGGCGCCTACAAAAGTGCCGCGATATGGCGGGCGCGGGCGGCCGCGTCCTGGATGATTTCCCCGATCAGATCCGCCACCGGCTTGATGTCGCCTTGGTCCTTCAGCATGCCGCAAATCTGCCCGACCACCGCCTGCCGCGTGCCCTCGTAATCCTCGCCCTTTTTGCGGCCCTGGCGCACGGCGCGCTCGAACGGTTTCAGGTCTTCCGCCGAGAGGCCCCGCAGCCGCGCCTCCTCATAGGCCCGAACCTCGGGCGTGGCGAAGGCGCGGGTGGTCTTGCCGGTCAGCGCCTTGGTGATGGTCGTCCCCTCCTCGCTGGTGGCCAGGATGGCATCCTTGTACCAGCCGGGGTCCTGGGCTTCCGGCGTGCAGATCAGACGGGTACCCAGTTGCGCACCGACGGCGCCCAGCGCCAGCGCCGCCAGGAAGCCGCGGCCATCGCCGATGCCGCCGGCGGCCACCACCGGCACCTTCACCGCATCGACCACCTGCGGCACCAGCGGCAGGGTCGCGATCAGGCCGACATGGCCGCCGCCCTCGGTGCCGCTCGCGACAATGGCGTCGGCCCCTTCCGCCTCGACCCTGAGGGCGTGGCGCACGGTCGGCACCACGGGGATCACCTTGATGCCGTGGCCGCGCATGGCGCCCACCGCATCCGGGCCGGGGTCGCCCAGGCCCGTGGTCACCACCGGAATGTTCTGCTCGATGCAGATGGCGGCGCGCTTCTCGGTGAAGGCGCGGCCGACCGGGGTGATGTTGACGCCGAAGGGCTTCGCGGTCAGCGCCCGCGTCTCCTCGATCTGGCGCAGCAGGTCGGCCTCGGTCTCGCCGAAGGTGGGCAGCACGCCCAGCCCACCGGCCTCGCTGACGGCGGCGACCAGGCGCGGCTTGCCGGCCCCCTGCATCGCCCCCATCAGGATCGGGTAACGAATCTCCAGCATGTCGCAGAGCACGGTGTGAAACATGGGCGTCGGTCCTCGAAGCGAATTTGCAACTATTGTCGGAGCCGACCCGCCGGTTTGACAAGGCGCCAGCCTGCGGCCCGGTGACCGACGCAAAACCGCCCGGAAAGCGCCGGTCTTCGCCGCAGGACGACTGCGGGAGACTCTGGCCGATCGGCGGCCGGAACCGGCCTGGCTCCGAGCCCAGGCACGATTGGCGCGACACAGTCGACTTTTTTGCAACCCAGAGGCATTCGCATACGGTAAAATACCTAACTTTTTGCCACGAGGGAGATTCACGGCATGTGGAAAGAGTTCCGGGACTTCGCCATGCGCGGCAACGTGCTCGACATGGCGGTGGGTATCATCATCGGCGCGGCCTTTACCACCATCGTCAAGTCGGCGGTGGACGACGTCATCATGCCGCCGCTGGGCCTGCTGCTCGGCGGCGTCGACTTTTCCGATTTCTACATCAATTTGTCGGGCCAGGCCGTCGATTCCCTCGCGGCCGCGAAGGAAGCCGGCCTGCCGGTGATCGCCTATGGCCTGTTCATCAACGCGGTCATCAGCTTCGCGATCGTCGCCTTCGTCCTGTTCTGGCTGATCCGCGGCATGAATGCGCTGAAGCGCAAGGAAGAAGCCGCCCCGCCGCCGCCGGCCGAACCGCCGCGCGAGCAGGTGCTGCTGGAGGAAATCCGCGATCTTCTGAAAGCACAACGGTAAATCCCGGGACCGCCGCTCCGGCGAAACCGGCCTGAAACCGCCATCGCCCGCCGGTCTGTCGGCCATAGCCGACAGACCGGTTGTTTTGCGCCTTATCGAAGGGTCGTTCGCGGCCCTTCGGCTGCATTTCGGCAGCCGGATGCCGTTTTGACGCCATTATTCGGCCATACCTCCCCTACCGTAACTTTTTGACGGAGACATTCATGGACTCGCTTCTCAGCCAGTTGGGCCTGGAGCATCTGAGCGACTACGCCCCGATGGTCCTGGAGGTGCTGAAGGCCCTGGCCATCCTGGTGGTCGGCTGGATCATTGCCGGCGCGGTGGGGGGATTCATCAAGCGCCGCATCACCGCCAGCAAGTCGATCGACGCCACGCTCGGCAGCTTTTTCGGCAATCTGGTGCGCTGGGTGATCCTGATCGCCGTGTTCAGCGCCGTGCTGGACACGTTCGGCATCCAGGCCACCAGCCTGGTCGCGGTGCTGGGCGCCGCCACCCTGGCCATCGGCCTGGCCTTGCAGGGGACGCTCGGCAATCTGGCCGCGGGCGTCATGCTGATCGTCTTCCGCCCCTACCGGATCGGCCAGTTCGTCAGCATTGGCGGCACCGCCGGCACGGTGAAGGACCTGGACATTTTCGTGACCGAGCTGGCGACGCCGGACAATGTCCAGATCATCATCCCGAACGGTCAGGCCTGGGGGGCGATCATCACCAACTTCTCCGCCCATCCGACCCGGCGGGTCGATCTGACCTTCGGCATCGACTATGACGACGACCACGCCAAGGCGATCCAGATCATTCTGGACGTGATCGCCACCGACGAGCGCGCCCACGCCGACCCGGCCCCCTGGGTGCGCCTCACCAATCTCGGCGAATCCTCGGTCGATCTGGGCGTGCGCGTCTGGTGCAACGCCGCCGACTACTGGGAATTGAAATTCGCCCTGACCCAGAAGGTAAAGGAAGCCTTCGACAGCAACGGCATCACCATTCCCTACCCGCACCGGGTGCAGGTACAGAAATCCGCCTAAGCGCCTACGCCGTCTGGCTGAACAACTCCCGCCCTATCAGCCAGCGGCGAATTTCCTGGGTGCCGGCGCCGATCTCATAGAGCTTGGCGTCGCGCAGCAGCCGCCCGGTCGGGTAGTCGTTGATATAGCCATTGCCGCCCAGGCACTGGATCGCCTCCAGCGCCATCCAGGTCGCCTTTTCGGCGGTGTAGAGGATGACGCCGGCGGCATCCATGCGGGTGGTGTCGCCGCGGTCGCACGCCTTCGCCACCGCATAGGCATAGGCCTTGCAGGCGTTCATGGTCGTGTACATGTCGGCCAGCTTGCCCTGCATCAGCTGGAAATTGCCGATGGGTTCGCCGAACTGCTCGCGCTCGTGCAGATAGGGCAGCACCACGTCCATGCAGGCCTGCATGATGCCCAGCGGCCCGCCGGAGAGCACCAGCCGCTCGTAATCCAGGCCGCTCATCAGCACGTTGACGCCGCGGCCGACCTGGCCCAGCACGTTTTCCTCCGGCACCTCGCAATCCTGGAAGATCAGTTCGCCGGTGTTCGAGCCGCGCATGCCCAGCTTGTCCAGCTTCTGGCCGGTGGAAAAGCCCTTGAACCCTTTCTCGATCAGGAAGGCCGTGATGCCGCGCGGGCCGGCCGCCGGGTCGGTCTTGGCATAGACCACCAGTGTATCCGCATCCGGACCGTTGGTGATCCACATTTTCGAGCCGTTCAACACATAGCGCTCGCCCCGCTTCTCGGCCCGCAGCTTCATCGACACCACGTCCGAGCCCGCATTGGGCTCGCTCATCGCCAGCGCGCCCACATGCTCGCCGCTGATGAGCTTCGGCAGGTAGCGCTTCTTCTGCTCTTCCGTGCCGTTGCGGTGGATCTGGTTCACACAGAGATTGGAATGCGCGCCATAGGAGAGCCCGACGCTGGCTGACGCGCGGCTGACCTCTTCCATCGCCACCATGTGCTCCAGATAGCCCATGGCGCTGCCGCCATATTCCTCCTTCGCGGTCACGCCCAGCAGACCCAGCCCGCCCAGCTTCCGCCACAGGTCCATGGGGAAGGCATTGTCGCGGTCGATATCGGCGGCGCGCGGCGCGATCTCGTCGGCGGCAAACGCCGTCACCGTGTCGCGCAACAGGTCGGCGGTCTCGCCGAGGCCGAAATCGAAGGCGGGCATGGCGTTGGGCAACATGGGCTTCACCGCGATGGTTCGAGAATATCAGACCCGGGTGTTCTACACCGGCACGGCCGCCAAGGCGACGATCATATCCGGCCGACGGATCGACGAACCGCGGCTCAGTTCCAATGCTGCGGCATACAGTCACCATACCGCCCCCCATGCGAAGCGCGGCCCGCATGGTCGCAGTGCCGGAACCTACCCCAATCGCCCAAACGCCAGGGCCACCAAGCCCGATTCATGTGGGACATTTCGTTTTTATCGATATTGTATGAATTTCAATAATCACTGCCCCATTTCCAGTACATGAAAGTCCTTATTGCCTTGATTAACATCCTATCCAATTTGTATAATAATAAACCTTTACCTCAACATTTTGTTGAATTGAACGAAACGCTCCCTTTATGCCAAAAGGAGCGTCGCGGTGAAGACCGCGTCAACGTTCAAGAAAGAGATGCAACCCATGTCATCCAAAAAACTTCCGTTTCGGAGGCAGTTGCTGGCGGGAACCGCGTTTGTAGCGATTGCCGCGGTCCTGCCCGCAAGCGCGGCGTTCGCCGTCGCATCCGTGGACCTGGATTTCGGCAGCGGAGTCGTTCAGTCGCAGGATTTCGGCTCGGTGTTGAGCCAGTCCAACGCATCCGCCGTCACAGGCACTGTGATCGGCAGCACCGCAACGCTGGACTTGCTGGACAATACGACGGCCGACGTAACCTATAGCGGTGCGTATTCGGTGATCGACAATGCCATCACGGCAACCGGCACCGGCAACTTGAGCGCTTCCACGCTGAATCTGGCCTTCACGCCGACCCTCGGCACCGATACGGCGGCGACCGGCTCGTTGCAAACCAACAGCGGCACCGTTAGGGCCACCGCCAATGGCACCAACAATTTTACGGTAAACCTGCTGAATTCCGACGTCGGATTCGAGAACGTCCTGACCGGCTCGCTGGCGATAACCAACAACGACGTCGCATCCACCGCCACGGCGAACGAAGCGGGTGCGTCGATCGCGCTCGCCTCCGGCGTGAACCTGACCGGCACCGGCGCGGCTGCGACGGTCGCCATGGACGAGACCCTGATCTCGCAGGATTCCGCGACCGACGCGGACCTGCTGGTGTCGAGCGCCCAGCGGACGACCGGCCTGACGCGCTCGGAATCCGGCTCGAGTGCCGTGTCCGCCTTTCTGGAAAGCCTCTCCGGCGCCACCGTCACGCTGACGAACAGCGACCTGACCTCGACCGCCACCGGCAACTCCCTCACCGGTGACATCACCAGCACCGATGGCACCGCATCGATCAGCGCCTCGGCTGCCGTGACCAGCCTGCAGGACCTGGCGGCGAACGTCGAAGCCGTCGCGGCCGGCGACACCATTCAGGTCGAGGCCGGCAACCTTCTCCCCGGCGGCAACACCGCCGACGATGGCGGCACGGTCGCGAACAGCTCGATCACGGTGACCGACAACACGATTTCCGCCGCCGGCACGGGCAATGCCAGCACCCAGTCCATCGACCTGACCGCCAACCAGATCCTGGGATCCGGCACCGCGGCCATTACCGATTCGGACGTGACCGCAGCAACCGGTCCCGACGTTCAGTTGTCGATTGCCGGCGCCGAACAGGCCGTGGCGAGCGTGCAGACCGTCGCCGATGGCGTGACCGTGTCCGGGGCCGTGTCCGACAGTTCGAAAATCAAGGTGGACATCTACGATACCGGCGGCACCACGGCGAATTCGCAAGTGCTCCTCACCTCGAACACGATCGAATCGGCGGCGACCGGCTCCCGCGCGGTGAACAGCCTGGCGCTGACGGCCGGCTCGACCGTGAGCGCGCCCGGTGCGGTGACGGCGGTACAGTCGCTCGATGGCGACGTGGGCATCAATGGCGACCTGTCCTATTTCGTCCTCCGGACCTATGAAGACACGAACGGGTCGACCCTGGTGAATGCTGGCAACACCATTCGCGCCACGGCCATTGGCGGCTCGACCACCAACGACATCGCCGTGACCACGGATATTCTGAGCCTGGATACCACCCCCGGCGGCGTGACCATCCTGGCGGATGCCACCACCGGCGACCAGGAAATCGCCCAGACTTCCGCTGGCTTCGCCCTGGTGAACGACCAGAGCATCGGCGGCACGCTCACCGCGCCGACCGCGTCGCAAGTGACGTCCGTGGTGACCGTTTCCCAGATCGTCACCGACTATTTCTCGCTCAACAGCGCCAACGCCATCTCGTCCACGGCGCACACCGGCGGCTATGTCGATGCCAGCGGCAACTTGGTCCAACCGGGCAACTCGGTCTCCTCCTCGGTGATCGGCAACACCGCGGATAACGGCATTGCCCTCAGCTTCACCGACCTGCAAGGCGATGCCACGGCCAATGGCGAAGTCGTCGCGGTGACCGCCAACTCCCAGGTGATCCAGGGCGACGCCTTGCTGAGCGCGCGGTATGACGGCCAGTCCAGCGTGCCGGTTGCGACCAATGTCAGCGGCTTTGTCACCGACAGCACCCTCGACACCTCCTACAACACGGTGGCGGTCAGCGCGATCGGCAACCGCACCACGGCGAACACCGTGACGGTGTCGGCGACCAATGCGGTGCTCGCCAACGGCATCGACGCGTCGGCAAGCGTCAACACGACTAACGGCGATGTAACCGCGTCCGCGGCATTCGTGGCGGCCAGCTCGCAGGAATTCCAGAATTCCACGATCCAGGCGCTCCAATTGAACACCGGCGGCACTACGTCGAACAAGGTCGAGACCATTGTCGCCGGGACGACCACCAATTCGAGCCTGGCTGCGGACAAGAACACGCTGAGCGCCACGGCGACGGCGAACAGCGCCAGCAACGGCGTCAGCGTCGGCACCGATGCGACCTCGACCATCCAGGCGAGCAGCGCGGTCGCCAACTATCAGGTCGTGGATGCCGGCACGATCAAGGCCGTGCTCGGCGTGCTGGGCACCGGAACGGGCCTCAACAATGGCGGCGTGAACGTCACCGCGTCCGGAGCCATCAGCGGCTCGCAGGTGGATGTGACCGGCAACACGGTGGTGGGTGAGGTCAAGGCCAACACCGCGACCAACACGCTGGCCGTGACGGGCAACACGCTGACGTCGAGTGTTACGGGTTCCCAGCCGGAACATTTCGTCGGCTCGACCGTCAATCCGGCCGGCGCGGATAATGCACTGGTCAACGTGCAGAGCGTGGACGCGGCCACGGACCTGACCAGCGATGTCGCCGCCTCGTTCGCGATCATCGAGCCGGCCGATCAGTCGGTCAGCGGCTCGTCGCTCGCGGTCAGCGGCAACCTGCAACAATCCTATGCGACGGCGAATACGGCGACCAACACGGTCACGCTGGACGCGACGACGAGCGGCATGGGCTCGGCGCTGGTGAACCACCAGGCGCTGGCCGGCCCGACCACGGCCGACGGCACCGGCGTGGTTACCACGTCCGACCTGGACGTGACGGCGAATGCCGGGCTGACCGCCTCCGACCTGACGCTGGACGGCAACCGCAACCAGAGCGTCGCCACCGGCAACCTGGAAACCAGCACGCTCACCGTGGCGGCCACCAATGCCGACGCGGTGCCGGGAACCGGATATGGCGCCTATGCAGAATACGGCAGCTCGGTCTATGGCGACTCGGTCCTGTCCTCCGAACAGGCGGTGACGGGCGCCCCGACTGTCAGTGCGTCCGCCACGACGAACGTCTTCAATGCCGATAACGCGGACGCGAGCGCCCGGATCGTCGATCAGAGCACGGTGTCGCTCGGCGGCAACCAGACGACGGCGCAGGCGACCGGCAACAGCTCGTCGCTGGACGGCAATTTCGGCACCGGCACGACCGCCAGCCATGACGCCAACGGCGTCGTCTATGGCGACCAGGATGTGCTGAGCGGCGCGGCCTTTTCGGCCACGACGGCGGCCGCGGTCGGGTTCGCCCTGACCTCGGACGACACCTATGCCGGCGCGACGGTTTCGGCGAGCACGGTGGCGGTCGACGGCAACTCTTCGGCGGCGCTGGCGCGGGCCAATGTCGGCACCATCACCCTGGACGTGACGGCGGCCAATTCGACCGTCGACAGCGGTGTCGACGCCAACCTGGACTCGACGGCGCTGGTCGGCGAGGCCGGGTTCCTCGCCTACCGCAACCAGAGCACCGCCAACAGCACGTCCGTCTCGGCCGACAGCTCCGCCACGACCTACTCGCTCGCGGCCACGCAGACGACCGCGGCGACCAGCACGGATGCGGCGGCATCGAACAGCACGCTGTCGCTGTCGAACAACGCGTCGGCAGCCACGGCGGTGGCGAACACGTCCACCACCGCGTTGCGGGTGGGCGGCGACGCCATGAGCACTCTCGACGCGTCCGCGGCAGCGCTGACGACCCAGTATGCCGGCGGCACGGTGTCGGCGACCGGCGGCGTGTCGGCGACGGCGGCGTTCGCCGTCGGCGCGGGCGCCGATGCGGTGGCCGGTTCGTCGCTGTCGCTCGACGGCAACACCAGCAGCGCCAGCGCCAGCGGCAATGTGGCGACGGCGGGCCTCTCGGCCGACGCCACCAATGTGACCGCCGGAGCCAGCACCGCCGGGACGATCAATGCGTTGAACGACACCGTCGCCGCCACGTTCGGGTTGGTCACCTACCAGGGCAACGGCGCGGCGATCACCGCGACCAACACCGCCAACACGTTCAGCCTGGGGGCGACCGGGACGACGCTGGACGGGGTCGACTCCTCGACGCTGTCGCTCGCCAGCAATGCCGTCACCGCGTATGGCACGGGCAACACCGCCGCCAACACGGTGGCGCTGGGCAGCGCGAGCACCGCTTCGCTCGACGCCTCGGCCGGCCTGCACAACCGCCAGGACAATGGCGGCGCGGTGAATGTCTCGGCCGCCGGCACGTTCGCGCTCAATGCGGACACCGGCGCGACCGGTTCCGCCCTGAACGCGAGCACGGCGAGCCTGACCGGCAACAGCGTGCTGGCGCTCGCCCGCGGCAACCTGGCCAGCAACAGCCTGGCGATCAACGCGGCGGCCACGACGACGGGCTACAGGTGCGGCGACCTACACCGGCAGCACCGGTGCGCTCTCCGCCGCGTTCGGCCTGTTGAACGAGCAGAGCAACACGGCGGCGGTCAACGCCACCAGCAGCGGCGCCAGCTACACGGTCGCGCTGAACGGCAATGGCGGCACGCCGACCACGGGCGGCACCGGCGCCAATGCCAGCACGGTCTCGCTCAGCGGCAACAGCGTGACGTCGGCGGCGTATGGCAACATCGCCACCAACGCCCTGACGCTCGCCTCGCTGAACGGCACGACCGACGATGCCTCCGGCATGCTCACCAGCTTGCAGTCGAACACGGCTGCGATCGGGGCGACGGTGACCGGTGGCTTTGCCGGCGTGACCGTGAACGGTGCGGCGACCAACTCGACCGTGTCCGTCGGCGGCAACAGCTTCGCCGCCAGCGCGGTCGGCAACTACGCCACCAGCACCATGACCCGAAACTAGTCCAACCCCTTGGGCGCTGGCTGCCACAGCCAGCGCCCCCTCCGGCGGCGGTCACCAACCGCCGCCCGTTGTTGCGAGGAGGGCGGCCATGCTGGCCGCCGCAATCACACCGGCACTTCGCGCGAGCGTTCCAGCTTTTCCATCTGCTCGACGGTTGCCGTCATATCGGCTTCCAGCGCATCCATCAGACCCGCTTTTTCCGCCGCGACCGATCCATTGCGGCACGCCGCTTCGGCGGATTTCAGGGCTTTGAAGAGACGATCCGCACCCAGAACGCCGGCCGATCCGGCCAGTTTGTGGCAGAGGCTCGCCGCCGTCGCATAGTCGCCCGCCTGCATGGCCACGCTGACCGCCGAACGGGTGCCCTCCACCTGCTCAACAAAGCGCCGCAGCGTGTGAGCGGCCGCCTCCTCGCCCAGCAGCATCCGCAGTTCTTCGATCTTCGCCGGATCCAAAGCCGGCTCCACCTCCGAAGCCTCATTGCCAGTGACGGCGGCTACCGTCCGCACGGCACCCTTGCCGGCGGCGGATTGCTTCCGCTTTCGGGCCATGGCGTCTTGGAGAGCCGCCTCCAGGTCGGAGGTCCGGAACGGCTTGATCAAGGCGCTCACCAGGCCCGATTCTTCTCGCCGGGCCTGCTCTTCCGGCGCGGCGTGGGCGGTCTGGGCGATCATGACGGCGTTGCACGACAGGCCATCGCCGTCGCGAATGCGTTTCGCCGCAGCAAAGCCATCCATGCCCGGCATGCTGATATCCATCAGAATAACATCGAACGCCTCGACCCGGGCTGCATCAATGGCCGCCTGCCCGCTGCCGACCGCCGTGACGGTGTGGCCCAAGCCACGGGCCATTTCCCCCGCCACCAGCAGATTGATCTCGTTGTCGTCAACGACCAGGATATTGAAGCGCACGCTCTCATCCCCCGCCATGGCCTCCCGTTCGGCCGCTGCCGCATCCCGCCGGCCCTTCGCCGGCAGGCGGTGGAACGGGATGCGGAACCAAAAGCGGCTGCCGACCCCCGGTTCGCTCTCGACCCCGATCGTGCCGCCCATCAGTTCCACCAGCCGGCGGCAAATGCTGAGGCCGAGACCGGAACCGCCGGTCGTCCGGCCATAGCTCGTATCCAGCGTCACGAATTCCTCGAACACCCGCTCCTGGTCCGCCTTGGAAATGCCGATGCCGGTGTCCTGGACGCTGACTTCCACCAGAACCGTCTTGTCGGTCTCACTGATGACCGCGGCAGCGATGGCAATGGTCCCGTTCATCGTAAACTTGGCCGCATTGCCGACCAGATTGAGCAACACTTGCTCCGTCAGGTGCGGATCGCCGGCAATCGCCAGGTTGTCGGGAACGGAGCCGTGCGCGATCGTCGTGCCCATCCTGGTGGCAATGGGTTCGTTCAGCGAAGCGGCACGGTCCATCATCTGCCCCAGATTGAGGGCCTGGTTCGCCAGTTCGATATTGCCGGTCTCGACACGCGTGATGTCGAGCACGTTGTTGATCTGTCGCATGAGCAGTTCACCGGAATCGATCGCGGTTTCCAGGTAACGCCGTTGCTGGCCGTTCAGGTCGCCGGCCCGTTGCAACAAATCCAGCAGTCCGATCAGGCCATTCAACGGCGTGCGCATTTCGTGGCTGACGACCGCAATGAAATCGGTCTTGGCCCGATCCGCCGCCAAGGCCTTGTCGCGCGCAACCACAATGGCCTCCTGAGCGCGGCGCCGGGCCGAGATATCCCGGGCAAAGCCGATAAAGATCAACTCCCCATGCCACTGCGCCGTGCTGACCGAGATCTCCGCGGGAAACTCGATGCCGTTCGTCTTGAGTGCGGTCACCTCCATACGCCGCGACTTCAGGCTTATTCCCTGACCGGTTTGCAGATACTCGGCGAAGCCCTTTTCGTGCAGGCTGCGAAACCTCTCCGGGATGATGAGATCCCCCATGTCGCGGCCGCGGACGGCCTCGCGTTGGAACTCGAACAACCGCTCCGCCGCGGCATTGCAATCCAGGATCCGGCCATTCTGGCCCACGACGATGATGGCGTCCGTGGCGGCATTGAATGTCAGTTCGAACCGCCGCTGATGATCCCCGACTTCGCGATCCCGTAGGATTAAAGTCCGGAATTGCAACACCATGACGATCAGCGCCATCGCCAGGGCGGCTATCAGCCCGACCGCAGAATAGCCGACCACACCAAGAACGTGGGTGAATTCCAGACGCTTCTGATCCGTCTTTCCGGCAAAATAGGCGATGCCGTCAAGCGCGATGGTACGGACGTCACCGCCCAGTTCTTCCAGGCGCGATTCGATGAGCGGGAGACTCTCCAACAGCCTCCGGTCCGGCCCATCGATATAGGGCGCCATCGCCTTCAACGTTTCCGACGCCCCCTTGACGGCATTTGCCGCAACCTGCCGTTCGCGCATGCCGGAAAAGGCCTGCCCGTGCTCGACAATCGACAGGCGATTGTAGAGATTATCGAATTGAAGCCGGACCTGGCCAAGCGGCACGGCGCCCTTGCCGGCCTCGTGAACGGTGTGATGCAGTCGCCAGACCGCGACTTCCAACTCGGACAACACCCATTGCACATTGTCCCGCGGCGCGCTTGCCAGCGCATCCAATTCTTTCGACAGCCGCATGCCCGCCATGGTCACGACCGTCGCCAACACCAGAACGACGGCAACGATTTCCGCTATGACGCGCGCACTGAAAATCCGGTCGGTCTTTCGACTGAACAAGGCCGCCTGCCCACCTCCCGTTTCGGGGTTTCGCCGGTTCTTCCTATTCCGGCAAGATCTCCATTCGGTCCAACTGCCAGATACTCCGTGCGTAGACGCTTTCGGTTCGGTACATCACATTCGAATCGTACGGATAGACGACCCAAAGCGGCCCCTTGTCTCGTCGGGGCATGGGCGATCCATTGCGCAGATACGCCACGATCGGCCCGCCGGGCACCGCATCGCTGACCGGGATGTCGATATGGTAATCGTTCAGCGCATAGGCGCGGATCACCGTTCCCTTCGCGCCGACCGCATCCAGCAACACCGCGAGCGATACGCCCTCGAAGGTCTGGACCCCATCGGTCCAGATCGTCGTGGTCCGGAACGCCGTCCGGGGCAGAGCCTCCAGTCTGGCGCGGTCGAAGGTCGATGCGCCGTCATCGCCGCCGTCGGCAATCGCCCCCGTTGATCGTCAGCAACACCTCGCCGCCGGTTCGGGCAGCGGCGGGATCGCCAGCCGACACGCCGCCGCTCCATAGCATCGCTGGCAGAGCCAAAATCAGGAACCCGAACCCGGCAATCGCCCGCCGAAACTGCGCGAGCCCTGCACCACTGCCCATCGAGACCCGGAAATCCATCCTTACACTCCCACGACGGCCGCGTATCGACCGTTCATTGAACCGCTTTGGCCTTTGGGCCAACCGGTATCGTGCCGGCCGATTCTACGCACGCGCACACTCGGTTAAAACCCGACCAAAGTCGGTCCCGGTTCATGCGCGGCAGACAATCGACCCAAGTCCGCAACGTCACACGACCTCGGTATCAACCCACGGATGTATCAGTATAAATCGCCTTGAAAATTCATCCAATATGAAAAACCAACATATTTGTGCGGATTTTCTGTAGCGATCCGCTCCCCACTAAGTGATTTCTTTAGAAAGACGCACTCACGTCCCGCACCAAGGGTAAGCCACGGACCTGTCCGGCCCTCCCGCGCGGGCGCCATGCGCCCGCCCCTTGCAATCGTGACGTTACCTCGTCGACTGGCGGCTCGCCTCTTTCACGGCACCGATGGCCAGGACATCGCTATAGAACCCCGCCTTTGCCAACTTGCTCATCAATTGCGGAAGAGAGTTCACGCCAAATTTCTGGAAGATGTTATGCCGGTGAACATCGGCCGTGCGCGGGGCCACACCGCAGATCCGGCTGATTTCCTTCGAGGTTCGCCCGTCAGACAGATATTGCAGAATTTCCTTTTCTTTTTTGCTCAATGTTCTGACGGCGTTGTCGACTTCCTTCTCCACAACCCTGACGGAGTTGAACTCGTTTTCCAGACGCAGACATTCGCTGACCATGCTGCTGATCTTCAACAGGGATGACGATTTCGGAAGGAAATCCAGCGCCCCGCGCTTGAAGGCACCGCGCACCGACTCCCAGTCGTCATAGGTCGACAGCACCACAATGGGCAAATGCACTTTCCGTTCCATCAGCTGGTCCAGAATCGCGAACCCGCTGAGCCCGGGCAATTCCAGGTCCAGCAACACCATGCCGCTCACGCCGGCATGGATGTTCTCCAGAAATTCGACGCCGTCGGTATAGACATCGACGCGCCTGTCCGGCCCCCTCAGGACCGGACTAACGATTTCGATGAAATGAATGTCATCATCGACGATGTAAACTGTCTGTACTTCGCTTCTAGACGCCATCACCTATATCCTCGTCGCCCAAGGCACCCGCATTGATCAACGGCCCTTGTCTGCCGGGCAAGCAGCGGACCGTTTATGGTTTTTCCCTTGCCCTATCTCACTCGGCTGCCATCGGACATCATGCGTCCGCACGCGCATCCCAGGCCGCACGAATCTGCGCCGGCAGGTTGTGCGCCTCGCCGAAAAACAGAAAATCCAGCGATATGCCATAGCGCTGCCGAATCCGCTTTGCGCCGTCCAGCGACAAATTCTGCGAGCATCGGCGCCAATTGCTATAGGTCGTTGGCAAGACTTCGATGCTTTGCGCAAACTCCTTTTGCGTCAACCCAAAGTAGCGCCTCACCCACTCCAGACGGGCCGCAACCTGCACCGGATCCTCGGGAACTCCACCAGCACGGTCACCACTGGAATTCGCCGACTCAAACTTCGATCCCGCAGAGGCCATACCGTCCCCCAACAAATGTCCACCAATACGAGCGCCCGGCGGCCGGTCGCTAGCTTTCGCCATCATGTCCGTTGAGTGCCGTTCCACCCGTTTGTTTCCCATACTCAGCCGGTCCGTGCCGGCTTCCCTGTTCGAGCGTCGCCATCGTGCCTTGATGTCCGGCTCTTTGTTGTCCCTCAATTGCATTATTATCGTTCCTTTTTTTTCCACTCGCCTTGACCTATGCCAAACTGGAATGGGATTTACCGATTTTAATCCGGTACTAGCGGGCCCCCGTCATGCCGACCTTCGTTCGCAGCGCTATTTCAGCACCAACCGCAACAGGGTCCGAGCATCCAGAAAGCCCGTCTCCGGCAGCTTTTCCGCCTTCTGAAACTGCATCAGCGCCGCCGAGGTTTTCGGGCCGAACCGCCCGTCGGGTTTTTCCGTCAGGAGTTTCTGGGCGGCCAATTTGACCTGAACGGCCAGAATGGTCGATCGGCGGTATTCCCTCTTATTTTCGCCGTCGGCCACAGTGACCAATTCCGACTCCTCCGCAACCTTGCCGGGGGCAAGGCCCGAAAGGACACCCGCGGCAATGGTCTCAACCAACGCCTTGGGATTGCGCGCGCACTGTTGAATCAACAGATTCAGCATGTCGATAGAACTGACGATCGGAGAAATATCGTATGTTTTCTCCGCAACCCGATTGACATGAGACGCGTACCCGGAAAACCAGGCATCATAAATCAGCACGGTTTCGCGCTTAACCGCAGCGTCCGACGATCCCATGTAGGACACGAATCGTTCGCAAGACTGCGCGCCAGCGCCCCTCACGGCGTATTTTCCATCCTTGTCGTCGGCCCTTGCGCCCGTGCCGGATACGACCAGAGCAAGCACGCCAACTAACAGGATGCGTTTAGAAACGGAATATAGCAACTCAACCTTCCAGGGAAAAGTAAAAGTTAAGAACTGCGGCGCCATGGTCGGCTACGCAGCTATTCGGGTGGGAGCTTGTTCCACCAGTTGGAAGATGGCCCGGTCGACCGATGCTTGATCGTGCCGGCTGCCGGCTTCCAAACCCTTGCGGCATGCCGCCAGGTAGTGCTTGTCGTCACCACCCAACAAATGCGCAATCTTATCGACCCACGGCATCACGTCCCCCGCTCCCGGCAGGCGACGCAGGTCGGAGCCGAGTTCCGGCCGCGGAAACAGGAAGCCGCCGCCATTCAACTGCTCGGAATTCCCGCCGACATCGGTCGCCAGTACCGGAATCCCGGCGCGCTGGGCCTCGGCGATCACCCGGCTGGACGCCTCGAACGTGAGCGACGGCACCAATATCAGCGCGCTCCGCTGATAGACGGACCGCATATTGCGCTGCCGCTGGACCCACCAAATATTGTCGAGCAGGTTAACGTTGGTGATTTCCGCCTCGATCTCCTGCCGCGTCACGCGGCTTTCGACGGCCAGAAATGTGAGGTTCGGAAAGCGCGGCTTGGTGTAGTTGGCGATCTGCAGGAACACCCCCACGCCTTTCGCCACGGAAGGGTTGACCATGGTGACGAACCCCTGCCGCTTGCGCGCCAGCAGGAATTCACGGCTCAGATCCGGCCGCCGGAAATAGTCCCGCACCCGGCTCGGAATGACCGTCCATGCATCAATCCCGTGCAAGCGCCGATAGTATTCCCCGATGGCATTGCTGCCCACGACGAAGGTATCGACCGCGTCCAGCGCGGCCTTCCGGTCTTCGCCATAACTGGCGTTCGCCAGGTAGAAAATCGTTCGGGCGCCCTGGTCCGCCGCCAGGCGGCGCAGTGGCACCAGGTTCGGTGTGCCATAGCCGATGACCACGTCAGGCCGGATGCGCCGGATATCTTCCGCCGCCGCAGCCATGAAACCCTCGACCCGGTCGACCGGCACCTTCGGCCCGATGGACGTGCCGACATTGTAAATATTGTGCTCGATCCCCTGCACCACGGTGCGGATGCGCTGGCCAACGGAGGCCTGCACGTCCAGGTCCGGGAAAATTTCACGCCGCAGCGGAAACTCCGCCTGGCCGTCGAACAGGGACATGGTGACCGAATAGCAAGAATGGCCGCGCGCCTTCAAGACATGCAGCCAGTTCAACATGGAAATTGCGGCACCGCTGTTCGGGTCGAGCACGCAACATTCGCTGAGAAAAAGGACTTTTAATCTCTTTGCCGTCTCTACGCTCATCGCCTTAACCTTTAAGGTCCCAATCGGTACCATCCACCGCCTCGCCAGATAAAAAATACCGGGCGACGGCTGGCACCGCCGCCCGGGGGAGTCGGCGCTGGCTGCTGGAGCCAGCGCCTAAGGGTTGGACTAGTTGCGGGTCATGGTGCTGGTGGCGAAGTTGCCGACAGCGCTGGCGGAGAAGCGGTTGCTGCCCACCGACACGGTCGAGCTCGTCGCCGCACCGTTCACGGTCACCCCGGCAAAGCCGCCGGTCACCGTCGCACTGACCGCGCCCACATTCGACTGCAGGTTGGCAATCATGGCGGACGCGTCGTCCGTCGGCGCATTCAGCGACGACAGCATCAGCGAGTTGGTGGCGATGTTGCCATAGCCAGCAGCCGTGATGGTGTTGCCGCTCAACGATGCCGTGCTGCCGGATGCGCCGGTGCCAGTGCCCGTGGTGCCGTTCAGCACCACCGCATAGCTGGTACCGGAGCTGATGGCGTCGACCGCCGCAACGTTGCTCTGCTCGTTCAGCAAGCCGTACGAAGCCGTCAGCAGGCCGGTGGCGAAGAGCGCACCGCCGCCGCCGTTCGTCGTCGCCGTCGCATCCACCGTCAGGCCGTTGTTCGCCAGGTTGCCGCGGGCGAGCGCCAGCACACTGTTGCCGGACAGCGATGCCGTGCTGGCATTCAGAGCCGAGCCAACCGTGCCGGTGTCCGCCTCAACCGTGAACGTACCGGACGCCGAGGCAGCCACAGCCCCCCCATTGTCCTGACGGTTGTGCAGGCCCGCCGATGCGTCGATGGAGCTTGCATCCGCACTGCCCAGCGCCACCGCGTTCGACGAGGTGTTCCCCGTCGCGTACGCATTGACACCATTGCCGGAGAGCGACAGCGTCGACGACTCGACCGCATCCAGCGCCGTTCCCGTCACCGACAGGCCAATCGTGTTGGCCGTGTTGGTCGAGGTTACCACCGCAGCGTTGCTCTGGTACGTGGCCAGGCCGAACGTCGCCAAGATGCTTTCGGAGGTCGAGTCCACAACACCCGCCGCGCCGGTGCCAGCGGTCACGTTGGTGGCGTCGGCCGAGAGGCTGGCCGTCGTCACATTGCCCGTGGCGCTGGAACTGCTGGTGTTGCCGTCAACCGCCAGCGACGAACCGATCACCGCATCGGCTCCCGCACCGACACCGACGTCGAACGTCGCCGTGGCCGTCAGACCACCGGTCGCCGTCACCGTGCCGGCCGTGAACTGCGCCGTGAGCACCCCGGCCGAAGCGTCCAGATTGCTCATGGAGTCGCCGCCCACCCGCATCGTGGTGGCGGACGTGTTGGCCACTGCCGTTGCTGCCGAGGCATTGTCGGACAGCGACAGCGTGCTGGCCTCCACCGCGGCGTCCGTGCTGGCCGACCCGGTCGTTTGCAGGGCCGACAGCGTATAGGCCGTGGCCGAACTGTTCGCCGTGACCGTCGCACCGATCGCGTTCTGCACCCGAACGGCGAGGAAACCACCGCTCGCATTCGGCCCGGTAGCCGTACCGACGAGGGCGTCCGTTCCGGCGACGATGGTGGAATTCGTGGCCGTCACGTCCAGCGTGGTGGTGCCGACATTGCCCCGCGCCAGTGCCGAAGCGGTGTTGCCGTCGACCGCCACCGTGCTCGCCAGGATCGTCGAGCCGTCATACGTATCGTCCGACGTCAGGTTGAGACCGACCTCGGTATTCGTCGTGGCCGTCACGGCCGCGCCGCTCGAGAAGTCCTGAGCGCTGTACACGACACTGCCGGCGTCATAGCTGGCGGTCGCGCCATCACCCAAATTGGCGTCCTGCGTCGAACTGTTGCCGGTCGCCTGCGCCGTGGTCTGGTTGCGGCTGAACGACAGCGTGCTGGCCGAAACGATCTGGGCGCTCGGGTCCGCGCCGTCGCGGTTGAACACGTCGGTCGTCGCCGAAGCGCTGACCGTCGTCGCGCCGGCCGTCTGTTCGGACGACAGCACCGAGTCGCCGACAAGCACGCCAATCAGGGTGCTGCTGAGCCCACCGACCCCGGCCGGACCATCGACATTGGTCGCCGACACGTTCAGCGTGCTGGTTTCCAGATTGCCGGTCGCCACGCTCTGGTTGCGGTTGCCGTCCAACGCCAGGTCGGACGATGCCACCCCGGCATTCGCCGCCACGTCCAGGTCGGATGTGGTGGCCACGCCCGCGGTGCTGACGGTCTGGTCGTTGACCAGAGCCGCACCCACGCCGGTGGTCGTCGCGTTGAGCGACAGCGTGTTGGTGCCCGTGTTCGCCGTCGCGTAGGACTGCTGCAGGTTATCGCTGACCGAAAGCGATGAACCGGTAACCGCCAGGTCGTTCGGTTCGATGATGCCGAACGAGCCCGCCACATCGCTGGCCAGCGCCGATGCGGCATCGACCGTCTGCACATTGGTCAGCACATTGTCCGCGCCCGCCGGCGAGAGGGTCGGATTGAGCGCGTAAGTGGGCTGAGCCGCGGTGTTGGTGATCAGCGCGGTGCCGGTCACGGCCAGCGTGTTGGTCGCGGTGTTACCCTTGACCTCGCCAACCAGCGTGTTGGCGGTCACGTCCAGCTGCGAACCGGTGATGGGCGAGAACGCCGTGATGGTCACGCCGGCGCCGTTCAACTGAGCCGGGGTCGCGGGACGATCGAAGCCAGCCACCGAAAACGACTCGTCGCCGCTACCCGGAGAACCCACGGTCGGGTCGTTGAAGCTGATGGACGACAGGCTGCCGACAATGTTGTAGTTGCCAACCGGAACCGTCACCGAGGTCGATCCAGCCGTAGCGGTCCACCCCAAAGCCGTCAGGATTTCCGCTTCCTCGGTCGATAGCGCCGAACCAAAGGTAAACGTCACCGGGCTGCCGATGACACTCAGGTCACCCGTGCCGGAGTTATAAGTGAAGGCGCCGGTTTGCGAATTGGAGCCGTTACTGGAGGTATACGCGTTGATCGCATCCGTGCCCAGCACGCCGATGGTGGCCGAGACCGCGGCAGCAGTCACGTCCTGATAGTTGGTAACCGCGCTGCTCGCCTGGATGCTGGAGGTCGCATCGGTGCCAAGGAACACGCCATTGCTGGCGCTGTTGGCCGTCGCCGTCGCGCTCAACGTGTTCTGCGCGGTCGCAACGCTCGAATTGCTGATCGTACCGTTGATTTCCGTATCGATCGTGTTCGAGAGCGTGCTGACGCTGGGATTGAGACCGTCGGACTGGCTCGCGCTGATCGAGGAATTCTGGAATTCCTGCGAGCTGGCCGCCACGAACGCCGCGGACGCGGTCACATCGCCGGTGGCCGCATCCACTGCCGAAGAAGCCGCGATGCCGGCAGGAATCACGGCGTTGGTGGCCGACACGGTGACGCTGTTGCCGGTGGTGCGGTTACCGACACCGCTGACCGCCACCGTGTTGTAAGACGTGGTGACCGTGCTGCTGCTCACCTGGTCGTTGACATAGGTCTTGACCGGCTCGCCATTCGTGCCGAGGAGCGTCGCCGTCAGCGCCGAGTCGCCCTGAACCACCTGGGAGTTGGCGGTCGCGGCAACCACTTCGCCGTCTCCGGTCACATCACCCTGCAAATCGGTGAAGCTGAGGGCAATCCCGTTGTCGGCAGTGCTGCCGATGACCGAGGCGACCAACGTGTTGCCGGGCTCGACCATGGCGCCGGTGGCATCGACATAGCCGCCATTGTGCACCGTGGACGAGAACACATCGGCGCTGTTCGCGGCATAGGTGGTCAGCACCTGAACGCCGGTGGCGCTCGCCGTCAACAGCGATGCCGTCGGGCCGCTGAGCGTGCCGCCAATGCTCTGGTCGTTCGCGAGGGCGAAGCCGGCCGCGACCCTCGGGCTTTCCGTATCGCCGGTCGTCGCATCGGCCAGGATACTTACGCCGCCATTGCTGGTATCCAGGCTCAGAATGTCCGTGGTCACGGCAATGTCGTTGGCGGTGGACGCGCCGGTGACCGCCGCGCGGATGGTGTTGCCCGCCGTCACCAGGGTCGAGCCGGTGGTGTCTTCCTGCGTCGCAAGCGTGACGGAGGAGGTGGCGACCGAGGCGCTGACATCGCCGTCGATCGACTGAACCGCCGCAACCGCACCCGGCGCGCTCACGGTGGAGCCGGCCGTCAGCGAGAGGCCATTCACTGCGCTGGAACCCGTCGCCGTCGATTCGATGGTGTTCGAGAGCACGGTCAGTTCGGAATTGGGCGTGGTGAAGTTGGAATCGTACACGTTCAGCCCGACGAGCCCGCCGGCCACGTTCGACACCACGGCCACGGTATCACCGACGGTCTGCACGCTGGCCACCGCCTGTTCGGCGCCGGTCACCGCCAATTGCACATCGGTCGCCGCCGTATCGGAATCGGTCACCAGCGCCGTGCCGGAGCCCAGAATCTGATTGGCGGTCAGGTCGATGGACTGGTTGCTGGCATTGCCGGTGCTGCCGCTGGTGATCGTGTTGCTGGTCACCGCAACCGAGCTGTCGCTCACCGTGCCGCCGAGGTCGACGACGTTGCCGGCCTGGACCTGGATGGTCGTGCCCGTGTTGCTGGAGGTGACGTCCGCGCCCACATCCTGCAAACCAGTGACCGCGGACGAGGCCGCGATGGAGGCGGTGCTGTCGGTGCTGGTGATATCGCCGGCCAGCGTGTTGCCGTTGGCGGACGCCCCGACATCGCTGTTGGCAAGCGTCACGGTCGCGCCGAGCAAGCTCTCCAGCGACGCCGTCACGGAAGCGCTCGAAGTCGACGCGCTGGTCACGGCCGTCGTCTGCTGCGCGCTCGACACGAGCAGGTCGCCATCGGTGGCGGAATCGGTCGCCGCGGCCAGGGTTTCGTCGATGGCAACAGCCGCCGGGGCACCATTGCCGTCCAGGTTCACGCCGTTGGCCAGCGCAATGCTGGCGCTCGCGTCATTCGCCGTGGCGTTGGTGCCGATGTCGTTGTTGGTGAACGTCAGCGTGCCGCTCAGAATGTTCTCGAAGCTGGGGTCGGAATTCAGCACCATCACCGTGTGCTGGTCGCCCGTGCTGGTGGCGGAAACGGCGCCGCCGTTGGTCTGGAACGACCCCACCGCCGCACTGTCCGTGCCGAGGCCCGGCGTGAAGTTCAGATTGACCGCGGACGTGCTGGTATTGCCAGTGCCGGTCGCATCGATCGCGTTATTGATAACCGAATAGGCGCCGCTATAGGTGATATCGGCGGTGGTGTTGTCGAGCAGGTT
Source organism: Alphaproteobacteria bacterium (assembly GCA_020638555.1). Classification (NCBI taxonomy): domain Bacteria; kingdom Pseudomonadati; phylum Pseudomonadota; class Alphaproteobacteria; species Alphaproteobacteria bacterium. The sequence goes on from JACKII010000004.1 coordinate 485,531, forward strand.
CAGCACTGCGCTGCTGCCGGACGACGTCGCCGTCACCAGGGCGGCATTGTTCTGGCTCACCACCGAGCCGAAATCCTGCGATTGCACGACGCCCGTGGCGAAGTCCAGATCGACGGATGCGACGGTGGCGAACGCCGCGCCGGCGGGCAGTGCGGTGGCCATCGCCACAAACGCGGTGCCCGCCAACAACCGCTGCCGCAATGATACGTATTTGGGTGACATGTTATTCATCCCTTTGTTAGCCCATAAGCGCGGCTTCCACCGCTCCGGTAAAAGGGCCAAAATGTGGCACCGGATACAATCCGATAAATCTTTAGATTTGTACGTAATTTTTCGTAATTTCTAGGTGATAGTCGGGGTTGGAGAGAATGTTGACGCACCTGAATTCTTTTTGATTCAGATCAAATTGCGCCAAACTTTCGATTATAACCAAATTTTATGTATCTCCATATTTCCCCTATTGCCGTGAATTTCCCAGGCAGATCATGAATACATTGCGATGCGAAAGATTCGTTCTCGCAACCAAAAACGGGGCAGACATTCGTCTGCCCCGCCGCTCCGAGATCGGAGCCTTTTGCCTCCATTGCAGCCGCCTCAATCCACCAGCGACAACGAGGGCGCGCCCTTCAACGGATCCACCGGAACCACACCGTTGGCGGAGGCCAAAGTCTTATGGCCTGCGCCGGCGTCGGCGACCGCACCGCCAGCCGTCTCGGCCTCGCCCTTGCGCCGCTGGGACACCTTTTCGGGTGCCGGCGCCTTGGCCTTGGCCTTGGGCTTGGCCGGAATCTCGGCAACCTCGTCACCCTTCTTCGTCGCCTTGCCGGAACTGACCGGCCGGCCCTTCCCCGGCTGCGTGGCCGGCGTCAGCATGAAGCGCACGCCATTGATGCCGCCGGCTTCCTTGGTCAGGTTCTCCTCGCGCGTCACGATCAGCGGCATGTCGCTCCGCCAGGACAGGATGGCATTGTCACCGGCCTGGCCGCACTCGGCCGACCGGGCAATCGGCGTCGCGACCGGGGGCTGTCCGCAGTTGGTCGCTGCAACCGCGCCATTGCGAATTCTCATGGTCGCGCCGTGGCCGTTGGTGGTCAGGCTATAATCCGGCCGCCCATCGGTCTCGACGATGACGACGACATATTCGTTTTTGACATCGTAAACGACGTTCTTGACGCTCACCGGAGCGGCGTTGCCATCCGCCATCGGTTTCGGCTGACCCACCGCTTTGGGCTCTGCGGGCGCCGCCGCCATTGGCTGCTGCGCCGGCGACGGCGTTTCCGCCACAATCGCCGCCTGCTGCATTTGCGGCGCCGGACCGGCCTTTGCCATTTCCTCGTCCGAAGGAATGCGCCAATCCGTCGGCAGGCACGGCCGGTAGTCCACACCGCTCACATCGCCCAACAGCTTCAGCGCGCCCAGTTCCAGCACCGCCCGGACACCCAGTTGCAACGGCTCCTGGCTCTTGTTGCCGATGTTGATGTCGACCAGTTCGGACCCGCTGCCACCGCCGAAGAAGCGGAACAGCTCGAACCCGACCTCGAAGCCGGTGAGCTGTTTCTGGACGCTGACCGCGCTTTCGACCACCAGCGTTTCGGTGTTCACCAGACGCAGGTCGGCGGCAACGTTCATCGAATAGACCCGCGCCTTCGGCCCGGTCTGCGAAATGCGGAATTCCGCACCGCCGGACTGGATGTTGTAGTTCAGCTCGGTGATGCCGCCGACGATGTAATATTTGGAGTTCAGGATCGTACCGCCGAAATACGGCATCCACGGCACGGTCTGCTTGCCGACCTGGAAGGGATGCCCGGTACCGAGCCGCTTCTTCTCCAGATACGCCAGCTCCAGTTCGGCAACACGGGTGTCGAACCGCTCGTGCACCCGGACGGCACCGCCCAGTTTGAACAGGGCGGAGAACAGCATGGGCGAGGCGCCCTGGGTGACCGCGCTGCCCTCCAGGTCGCTATATTTGCCCGTATAGTCCCGCACCTCGCCGACGCCGACCGAGAGCGGCGCCCGCAAGGAATGCTTCAGCATGCCGCCATAGCACCGATAGGCCGCATCCAGCGGCGTGCGGTTGTCCCGGACAGCCGGCCCCATCACCAGCGGCGCCTCGCCCTCGCCGACCCGCTGCAAGGTGAAATTCGCGCAGGCGGACAGGCTCAGCGCCAGGGCGCCCACGGCAACTGTTCGCGATAATGCTCGCTTCACGTTCTTGGCCATCACTGCGCGCCCCCCGAAGATCCGTTGGCAAACGAGCACGCGGTGCTCGACGCGACCGAGGAATTCAGCGCCGCGCCGTCATTGCTTTGGACGGAATCCAGCGACAGCGGGCTGCCGGTGCCCGACCCGGTCGAGGTGCCGACCGACGTCGAGACCGTGTTATAGTCCACCGTCGCCGTCTGCGGCGCCGTGTTGTCCTGGGTGTTGTTCGACACCGGATTGGCGGACCCCGCCCCGGAAGCGTTCACGTTCGAACCGGCGCCGCCCTGCAAGGTGTCGTTGACATTGCCCTGCGCCAGGGCCGAGAAGCCCGGCGCGGAGCTGATCGTCGGCGAGCCAACAATCGACGACTGGCTCGCGCCATTGCTGTTACCGGTCGTCGAAGCGGACACCCCGCAATCGTTGTAGTCACCCGCAATATTGTAGGTCGCGTTGTTGTTGATCCGGTAATAGGACCGAAACCCACCGCCCTTTTTCTGCTCGATCAGGGCCGTGATGCCGGCCTTCTGCGCCTGTTCGAGCGTGGAGCTGAACTGCCAGGGCCTATTCTCGCCGAGGCCGTTGGCGAGCGCGCCGCCGGGCTCGACCAGGAATCCCAGGATGAAGCTCATCCCCAGCAATAGAACGGGTAACGAGGGTCGCGCGCCCGTCATCCGCCTCCGGGAGAGGTTGTAATACAGCATTAAGCTATCCTTTCATCCACAGCGGCCGGAGGTGACTGCTGAGCACGAGCACTGCCCTCCTCAGACCCTCGGTGTCATTTCGCCCATTGTTGAGGGCGTCACGGCCAGTGTTATTGGATTAGGGAAGCCACATCTATAAGTTATACTTTCTATTAACCTACGTATTTTCCTTATTTTTGCCCCTGCGCTTTTGCAAACTCAAATCAAATCAAATATTACCACCTTTGGATCCGGGTCCATTAAATCGCCCAAATCCGCCTATTTTTCTTCATAAGGCAGACAAATATCGGCCTTTTCGAGAAGCGGAGGCCGGAAACCGCGGCTGCGGCCGACTGCGACAGCGGGAACCACCTCCGCGCGCCATGAATCGCGACACCGGAAATGCCGCCCTGCCGCGGACCGCCCTTCGGCGTCCGCCGGCCGCCCTCGAAGCCCACCCTCGCCACAACATCCCGATAGGCAAAGCCGACAACGGCACCTCAAGCGTCGGGCGCAGCCCGAAGCTCGGCAGCATCGCGCACATTGCCCCGTTTGCACCGCAGCCACGCATGGGCGGGCTCTCGCGCCGCAACAGCCCTCGCCTTGGTCAGGCCTGGCTCCGGATGGTTCGATCGCGATCGCGATCGCCTCGCCCGGACGGATCCGCATGCGCGCCAAGCACAAGATACCTCGACGCCCATAAGCGAAATTCCCCACCCATCAGATCGCAAGACCGCTCATCCAGCCAGTCAAGCGACAGGGAATGAAGGCGGGCAATTTTGATCAAGGTCTCCAGCCGTTCGCGATCCGATATCATGCATACACCCCACGTACGTTTTGACTACGTTGCTATACAAGATCTTTAGTTTGGCCGCCAAGCCAGTGGACCCCTCTCCCTGGGTCACTTGCATTTCCAAGCATTCGCTTCGGGACAATCCGCTGAAGAGCGCTGTTTTCCTTTGTAAATCGACCTCTCGACACCGCCTGTGACGATCGTCACTGATACATTGGAACGGTACCTTGATCCGGTCACAAACTCAACGGTGGCCGAACGTCGACGATGTACCGCTACCTTGATCCCGCATCGGTCTGCCCACCCATCACCCAATGCGGTAATTCGTTGCCGGCGCGCCACAGATTTTCCATTCTAGATGGATTTTTCCGCGTGCATTTGAATTTTTGCTTGCATAATAACAACCACTATGTAAATTCTTTAGCATACATATGACTTACGTCAAACCAAAATGTATGGTGCGATCGTGAACGCAATCACCCCTCTCTCGCGTCTTCAGCCCTTCGGGCACCTCGCCGGAATGCCGAGATCGGCATTGTTCCTGGTGACAGGTGGCTGCGGGTTCATCGGGTCGCATCTGGTCGACGCGTTGTTGGAGATGGGGCATCGGGTGCGCGTTCTCGATGACCTCTCCACCGGCAAACGCTCCAACATCCCCGAGGACAGGGTTGAACTCATCGTCGGCGATGTTGCGGATGCGCAGACGACACAGGACGCCATGGTCGGGGTGGATGGATGTTTCCATCTTGCCGCCGTCGCATCCGTCCAGCGGTCGAACGAGGATTGGGTCGGCGCCCATCTCGTCAACCTGACGGGCACGATTGCGGTGTTCAACGCCGCACGCCATGCGAAAAACGACAACCCTATCCCGGTGGTCTACGCCAGTTCCGCGGCCGTATACGGCGACAACGCGGACCTGCCGCTGTCGGAAATCGCCATTCCCCGCCCCATGACGTCCTATGGCGCGGACAAGCTGGGATCGGAGCAACAGGCTCGGGTTGCGGGCCTGGTCCATACCATCCCGACGGCCGGTTTCCGCTTCTTCAACGTCTACGGGCCGCGCCAGGATCCGGCTTCGCCCTATTCCGGCGTCATCTCGATCTTCGCCCAGCGGTTGGCGTCCGGCAACGGGATCACGATTTTCGGGGACGGTCAGCAAACCCGCGATTTCGTCTATGTCGGCGACGTCGTCTGTCACCTGATCGCCGGGATGAAAAACGCAGCCGTCGCCGCCCCGGTCTACAATGTCTGCACCGGCCGGGCGACGACCGTGCTGACGCTCGCCAATACCATTGCCGAACTGTTGCAGGTCGAGCCGGATATTCGGTTCGATCAGCCTCGCCCCGGCGACATCCGCCATTCACTGGGGGATCCCACCGCCGCCAAAATGGCGCTTTCGGTTCAGGCGCAGGTTTCGCTCGATCAAGGGCTTGGCTCCCTGCTGGAGACTTTGAACAGCGGCGCCGACAACGCGCTGGTTGTGGCCGCCTAGCCCCGCCGTTTCCAAAAGCCTCCTTGCGGGCCGGTTGGTATTAACCGTTTGGTTACCAATATGTGCGACCGTCGATAGCGATTGTCGGCCAAGTGGTGTTAGCATTGCGCAGCACTTGGGTTTTGGTAACGGGCCGGCTGCCCTGTTGGAGGCATTGAGCGCATGAGCATCGGCGAATGGTCCGGCTCCGCAAAGGCGAATGCGGGGGCTTCCAATCCGGAACGGACCGATCCGGCCGCCGGCTCGACCGTGCTGCTGGCCGGTGGCGACGCCCTGTTGCGCGAGGGCGTGAAACGGCTGCTTGCCGCTTCCCTCGTCCCCGTTGTCGGCGAGCTGGAACAGTGGACGGCCCCCGCATCCCCTCCTGCCAACGCAGGGGCGCCGGGGATTCTCCTGGCCATCGACCCGGAATTGCGTATCGGTACGCCCCCGCCCTGGCTGCCGCTGGTGAACCGGCTGGGTCCGGAAACCCGGGTCGTCGCCCTGTTCAGCCGCGGCGGCGACCGCGAGGCGGTTGCCGCGCTCCAGGCCGGAGCCGCCGGCTGTCTGTTCACGGCCATGTCCGCAACCGCCTTGGTGCTGTCGCTGCAACTCGTGGCGCTGGGCGAGAACGTGTTTCCCTGCCGCATCAGCTCCGCCTTTGCTCACCTGGCCAACAATGGCGACCCGTTCCACCTGACGCCGCGCGAACGCGACATTCTGCGCGGGCTGGTCTCCGGGCGCTCGAACAAGGAAATCGCCAACGGCGTCGGCACCACGGATATGACGGTCAAGGCGCAACTGCGCCACCTGTTGCGCAAGCTCGGCGTCACCAACCGCACCCAGGCAGCGCTCTGGGCACGCGAACACGGGTTCGACTAGGCGGGTCCCGGCAAGGCTGCGCCGGGTTGCGTCGCCCTGCTCCCGGGGCTAGGGTCGCCCTCCGTTACCCGGATCAACGGATCAATGCCCATGCGAACCCTTCTCGCCGCCGCCACCCTGGCCGTCGCCCTGCTCGCCGGCAGCAACAGCGCCCTTGCCGACGCCAACACGCTGATCATGGAATTGCGAACCGGCAAGGTCACGATCGAGATGCGCCCCGACCTGGCGCCGAAGCATGTCGCCCGCATCAAGGAACTGGTGCGCAAGCATTTCTATGACGGCCTCACATTCCATCGGGTGCTAGAAGGGTTCATGGCCCAGACCGGAGACCCGAAGGGCGATGGCACCGGCGGTTCCGGCAAGAACCTGCCGGCCGAATTCACGCCGACGCCGTTTGTGCGCGGCACGGTCGGCATGGCCCGGGCGCAGAACCCCAACAGCGCCGACAGCCAGTTCTTCATCATGTTCGAGGCCGGTCCCTCCCTGAACGGCCAATACACCGTCTGGGGCGAGGTGACGGACGGCATGGACAAGGTCGACCGCATCAAGAAGGGCGAGCCGGCCCTGAACGGCTTGGTGCAAAACCCGGATCGCATCGTGCGGATGTATATGGAAGACGACGCCCGCTGACCGTATCTCCGTCTTCGGGCCGACGCGACCGATGATCGGCCCGAACGCGAACCACCGCCCTGGTGGCGCCGTCGGTCGCCCCTGCCGGCGAAAACGGCCTCAGCCCATGCCGTCGGAAAAGCGCGGGCGCCAGTACAGCATGCGCAGGCCATTCAGCATCACCAGGCCGACGCCGACGCCCAGCAGGATCAGCGCGATCCAGACATCCAGCCGCCCCATCACCGCCAGCACCACCGCCGCCAGCATCGGCACGGTCGCCAGGACCGCCGACTGCCACAGCCGCCTTTTGGTGACCCGCGCCGCGGCGAAACAGGCGGAGAGCAGCAGCGGGCTCTCGTCGCGTACCAGAAAGCCGGTCCGCGCCGCTGCGGGGCTGTCCAGTATTCCGAAACCGATGCTGACGTCCGCGGCCGCCAATGCGGCGCCATCGCGCACCGGATGCCCGGTCATGGCAACGACATGGCCGCTTTCGCGCATCGCCGCGATCTCCGCAACCTGCTGCTCGTCGGTTTCCGCGATCACATAGCTGTCGCTGGCCACCGTCGCGGCGATCTGTTCGAGTTCGTGCACATCGCGGTCGCTCATCAGGCAGGTTTCGACCCCGTTGGCGCGCAAATCCAGCAAGGCCCGGCGTGCCGTCAGGCGGATCGGTTCGGTCAGCCAGATGACTCCGGCCGCACGACCGTCGACGACGACATACATCGGCTCCGCCGCCAACTCGCCCGGCAGATCGCCATGCAGGAAATTCGGATGGATCCGGACGCCCTGAGCGGCCAGGAACGCCGCCGTGCCCGTCGCGACGCGATGGCTGCGCCCGCTCTGTTGCACGTCGGCAACGACGCCATCCGCTTGCTGAACCTGCCGCGTTTCCAGACCTGTCTCGGCCACACCGCTGCGGATGGCCGCCCGAGCGACCGCACCGGCCCAGCGAAACGCGCTGCCCTCCACCGCCGCTGCGGCCAGCCCCAGAATGCGCCGTTCGTCGCCGCCTCCCGCCGCCGTGGCTTTGAGCACCCGGCGGCGGCCCTCGGTCACCACGCCCGACATCCGGGCGACAAGCAGCGTCACCTGGCCGACGCGATCGATCGCGGCCGGATCGCGCACCCATATGCCCCACCGGCGCAAGACCAATGCCGCAACGCTATAGGCCGTGGGGCCGATCAGCATCAGGCTCGCGGGCGTGGCGGCCGCGGCGACCAGCATGCCCTGCTCCAGCGGAACACCCCACCAGTCTGGTCCGGCCATGATCCCGACCGCGACCACGATCATGGCCAGCACCAGGGCGCCGAAATACGCCCATTTCAGCCGGCGATCCAACCAGCCATGCACCACGGCCTGACGCGGCGAGTCCTCCGCCGCCGCCAGACGCGCCAGCAGGCCGACAACGGCATTCCGCGGCCGCGCGGTCACCTTGACGCGCAGAGGCGCACCCAGATTCACGGTGCCGGCCAGCACCGCGTCGCCGGGGCCATAGGGTTGGGGCGCGTCGGCGCCGGTGATGGTGCTTTCGTCCACCGGCCCGGCCCCCTCGACAATGGTGCCGTCGGCGGGAAAGCGCATCCCTTGCCCGACCACGACCACCCGCCCGCGTTGCAGCGTCGCCGTGCGGACCCGTTGCAGGCCGTTGCGGCCCTCCACCGTCGCGTCGTCAGGCATGAGATGCAGCAGGTTCCGGACCTTTTCGCTCGATATGGCCTGGCTGGCCCGGTTCGCCGCCTGGGCCAGCAGGCCACAGAACACGATCAGGGTTCCCAGCAGAAAATACGGCTGGCCCGCGTCCCGCAAATGCAAAGACGACAACAGCCCGGCGGTCCAGGCCGCGCCGGCGCCGATCACCAGGGTCATTTCCACGCTGAAGCGCAAGCGGCGCAGCCCGGCCGCGGCTTCGCGCAACACCGAGGCCCCCGGGATCAGCAGGACGAACACGGTGGCCGCCGCCTGGGCCATCAAGGGGATCGGCCAGGCCAGGCCAAAGCCATAGCGGGCAAACACGATCTGCGCGACCAGCACCAGCAGCGCGAGCGCAGCCTGGTCGATGACCGCCAGATTGCGCCGTCCGACGGACCGTCGCACCACCGCAGCCGGAAGCTGCGCCGTATCGAGGGCTCGGCGCAGGGTTCCGGACGGTACGGAGCTTTGTACGACCAGCACGCTGCCCGCCTTGTCCAGCAGCACGCGGCTGACGCCCGGGATCTCGGCCAGCACCGCCTTGGCTCGCAAGCCGAGATCGACGCCATGGCGGCCCCGCAAGCGTAAGACGCAAGAGCGCTGCTCGGCCTGCCTGCCATTGCCGACGGATGCCTTGGGTCCGCGATCATTCATCCCGATCGATACCACGATGAACCCCTATGTTTGGCCAGCATACACAGAATCCACACCCATGTACCGCAACACCGGAAACGATGAGGCATCGCAGAAAACCCATTTTACATCATAATATATGCACCCTGCTACAGCTTACGTGCGTGTCCTTCCCCGATCAGCGGCTCGCGCGGGAATGGAAGCCCCCGAAATGGGAGGGAATGGCCTTCACCCGCGCGACCAGATCGGCGTGCCGGTCCGGGTCCAGGTCTTCCGGCATGTCGAACCGCATCACGTCGACGACACCGCCAAAGCGCTCTTCGATCGCCTTGGGCAGTTCATCATAGGTCCCGACCGCGGCGAACAGGGACACCACGTCGTCCGGCACCTGTGCCGCCAGTTCGTTCCATTTGCCCTCGACCGAAAGTCGGTGCAGCTTCAAGCCCAGATCCTCCAGCCCGTGGGTGGCGAACACCGGCAGATAGGTGCGGGTCGAGCCATAGAAGCCGACGCGGTAGCGCACCCATTCGAACCGCTCGGCCACCGCCGCCTCGTCCTTGCCGGTGGCGACGAAGCCGCCGCCCGAAATCTCCAGATGGCCCCGCTCGCGCCCGGACGCCTCCAGACCGGCATTGATCCGGGCCATGCAGACATCCTCGATGTATTTGCGGGTGCAGAAGCCGTGCAGCCGGGCGCCGTCGGCCACCCGTCCCGCCATCCGCAACATGTCCGGCCCGACCGCGGCGACGCTCACCGGGATCGGGTGGTGATGGTTCGGCTTCGGCGAGAATTCCGGCGTCATCAGGGTGAAGTTGTAATGCTCGCCCTGGAAGTCCAGTTTTTCGCCGTGGTCCCAGACATTCCAGATCGCACGCAGCGACTGCATGTATTCCCGCATCCGTCCGACCGGGTCGCGCCAGGGCACGGAAAAGCGGCGCTCGTTGTGCCCCTTCACCTGCGTGCCCAGCCCCAGTTCGAACCGGCCGTTGGAGTTCGCGTGCAGGTCGTGACCCATATTCGCGACCACCATGGGCGAGCGCGGGAACGCCACCGCGATCGAGGTGTTCAGCGCCACGCGCTCGGTCACGCTGGCAGCGACGGCCAGCGGCAGAAACGGATCGTGCGCCAGTTCCGAGGACGACACGCCGTCATAGCCGATGGCTTCCGCCTTTCGGGCGATTTCTGCGGTCCGGGTCCAGTCGTCGACCGGCAGTTGGGCGAACACGCGCATAGGGCATTCCTTCTGAGACATTCGGTTTTCGGGCCTTCCGTGCGAGGCCGCTTCGCCCTAGCATGCAGCGAACCGAGGAGAACGCCAAGATGCCTGACAGCACCGCCCCCGCCATCGCCATCGACGAGTTGCGCCGCCATATCGGCAACACGGTCGAGGATCACGACACCATCACCGCCTGGCCGATGGCGGCGATGACCGCCACGCTCGACCGCAACGAGGTAGCGCCGGAGATCGGCACGCCCATCCCGCAGGGCTGGCACCAGTTCTGGTTCCTGCCGACCACCCGCCCCGGCGAGCTGGGGCCGGACGGCGCGCCCACCTCCTCCGGCGTGATCCCGGCCATGCCGCTGCCGCGGCGCATGTTCGCCGGCACCACCTGGACCTTCCACCAGCCGCTGCATGTGGGCGATGTCTGCCGGCGCGAGACCGAACTCACCGACATCCAGATGAAGGCCGGCTCCACCGGCACGCTGGTCTTCGCCACCGTCATCAGCCGCATTTACGGCCCAAACGGGCTCGCCATCGAGGAGGAGCGCGGCACCGCCTTCCGCGAGGCCGTGGCCGAGGGCAGCCAATCCGCCACGCCCAAACGCGAGACCCCGCCCGCCGGCACCGTCTGGCGCCGCGAGCACACCTGCGACGAGGCGATGCTGTTCCGCTTCTCCGCCCTCACCTTCAACACCCACCGCATCCACTACGACGCCCCCTGGGCCAAGGATGTGGAGGGCTATCCGGCGCTGGTGGTGCACGGGCCGCTGTCGTCGACGCTGCTGATCAACTTCGTGCGCGACTGCCACCCGACGCAGACCATCAAGACCTACCGCATGCGCGCCCGCGCACCGCTGTTCGCCAACACGCCCATCACGCTGGTCGGCCGCCCCACCGCGGACGGCTGCGAGTGCTGGAGCCTGACGCCGGAGGGCACCGTCGCCATGCAGGTGCAGGTGTCGTTTGCCTGAAGCCGCCCCCACCAACACCGCCGCCTTCTCCGCCGAGGGCGGCTGCACCTGCGGCGCCGTGCGCTTCCGCCTGACCGCGCGGCCGCTGGTCGTCCACGGTTGCCATTGCCGCTGGTGCCAGCGCGAGACCGGCAGCGCACTCGCCATCAACGCCATGATCGAGCGCGACCGGCTGGAAGTGCTCGCGGGCGAGACCGAGGACGTCCTGACCCCGTCGGCCAGCGGCAAGGGCCAGCGCGTGCACCGCTGCCCGACCTGCAAGGTGGCGCTCTGGAGCCATTATGCGGGAGCCGGCCCAACCATCGCCTTCGTCCGCGTCGGCACGCTCGACGAGCCGGACCGGCTGCCGCCGGACTTCCACATCTTCACCGCCTCGAAACAACCCTGGCTGACCCTGCCCGCGGGTGCCCGGTCCTTCCCGGACTATTACAACCCGCGCGAGGTCTGGCCGGCCGAAACCCTCCAGCGCTTCAAGGCGGCGCGCAAGGCGACCGGCTAAATCGCATTCGGTCCTGGTTGAACCCCTCTCCTGCCCCATCTCCCGCGCAAGCGGGAGCCCATGCCTGAGAGCTTCTCACAGGACACGGACTCTGTCTTTGGCTTTCAGGCGTGGGTCCCCGCTTCCGCGAGGACAGGGATGATGGGGCGATGCCGAATGAGCCGGGCCGAGCCGAATGTGCGCCTGCCGCTCAGCCTGCGTTGCGGCGCTCTACCACTTCCCAGGCGCGGCGGGCGAGCGCCAGGCCCTGGCGGCCGACCTCCTCCGCGTCGTCGCTGGCTGCGTTGCCGGCGAGCCCCCGAGCACGGACCCCGTCCAGGATCGCGGCGAAGCGGAACATGGCATGGACCATGTGCGCGTCCGTCACCGTGTCCGGCCGGCCGGCCGCGACGCGGTAGTGCTCGATCACTTCCTCGAACGCCGGAATCCCCAGCACCTCCCGGTCCTTGTCGCGAATGCCGAAAAACTCGTCCGAACGGCAGAAAAAGAGGACGCACAGATAGGCCAGATCGCTCAGCGGGTGGCCCAGCGTCGAGATTTCCCAGTCGAACACGGCGATCACCCGCGGCTCGGTCGGGTGGAACATCAGATTGCCGACCCGGTAATCGCCATGGGCGATGCGGCTTTCGTCGCCCGCCGGCATGTGCTGCGGCAGCCATTCGATCAGCCGGTCCATTTCCGGGATGTCCTGGGTCTTGGTCTCCAGGAAGTTCCGCGACCAGCGCCGGAACTGGCGCTCGTAATAGCTGCCGGGCCGGCCGAAATCGCCGAGGCCGATGGCCTCCGGGTCGTAGGAGTGCAGCTTCGCCAGTGTCTCGGTCATGTTCAGATACATCGCCCGCCGCTCCTCCGGCGCGCAACCGGGCAGGCTCGAGTCGGTGAACACGCGCCCGTCCATCTTCTCCATCACATAGAAGGGCGTGCCGACGACCGAGCGGTCCTCGCAGTAATGGAATTGCTCGGCCACGGGGAAGCCCTGGGCGTGCAGCGCCTTCTGCACCCGGTATTCCCGGTCCACCGCGTGCGCCGACGGCAGCAATTCGCCCGGCGGCTGCTTGCGGACGACATAGGCCGCGTCGTCGAACGAGACGAAATAGGTCGGGTTCGACTGGCCGTGGCTGAACAGCCGGCACTGCATCGGCCCGGCCGCGGCGGGCACAACCCCCCGCAAATACTCGGCAAGCCGGCCCTCGTCGATTTTCAGGGCATCGCGGGCTTCGATGGTGGCGGTGCCTTCGGACATGGCATTCCCTAATCGGTCGCTGGCATTGGACTCCGATGGCTATGGCATAACCGAACCCCAGACAAGCCCATTCCATGCCCACACCCCGTCATTGCGGGGCGCCCGCAGGGCAACGAAGCAATCCAGCAAAGCTCGCCGACCCGGGTAAGCATCCCCTGGATTGCCGCGCCCGCTCATGCGGGCTCGCAATGACGGCAATGAGGGCGCTGGCGCAGGCCCCTCCCTTGGTCGGCTAGGCGCGGCGGCACCGGCGGGCTACACTGGCCGAAAGCCCTTATCCTCCGGAGCCCGCTCCCCCATGTCCTCCCCCCGTATTGTCATAGTCGGCGCCGGCGGCGTCGGTGCGCCCTTCGGTTCCGCGCTTGCGCGCGCCGGCCACGACGTCACCTTCATCGCCCGTGGCGACCATCTGAGGGCGATTCAGGCGCACGGTCTCCGCGTCGAGGGCACACTCGGCAACTTCCACCTGAACCCGGCCAAGGCCACCGACGATCCGGCCGGCCTCGGCCCGGTCGATTATGTGCTGTTCACGCCCAAGCTCTGGGACGTGGAGGCCACCGGCGAATTCATCAAGCCGCTGATCGGCCCGGACACCGGCGTCATCCCGCTCCAGAACGGCATCGACGCCGCCGAGCGGCTCGCGCCGATCCTGGGCGAAGGCCATGTCATGGGCGGCGTCGCGGCCGTCAGCGCCGCCATTGCCGAGCCGGGGCTGGTCCGGCAGATGGCGGAATTCCAGATGTTCCTGTTCGGCGAACTGGATGGCTCCCGCTCGCCGCGCGCCCTGCGCCTGCAGGCCATTTGCGACGCTTCCGACCTGGACGGCCGGCTGTCCGACGACATCCAGTATGACATGTGGTGGAAGTTCTGCTTCCTGTCGAGCGGCGCGGCCATCACCGCGGTCACGCGCCAGCGCACGAAAGTCGCCCTCACCGATCCGGACATGCGCCGCGTCTATCGCTCGCTGTTCGAGGAGGTCGTCGCCGTCGGCCAGGCCTGCGGCGTCAACCTGGCCGACGGCCTGGTCGACGAGTTGCTGGCGCGCGAGGACGGCTTTGCCGACGGCTGGATTTCCTCCATGGCCATGGACCTGTTGCGGGGCAAGCGGCTGGAACTGCCCTGGCTTTCCGGCAAGGTGGTCGAACTGGGCCGCGAGAAGGGCGTGCCGACGCCCACGACCTTCACCCTCTATGCCATGCTGAAGCCCTATATTGACGGCCGCCCGGAAGGCTCGCCGACCGGTTAAGGCGGGGGGCGCCGCCGATGCGCCGCCTCCTCGCTTCGATCCAGGGCCTCTGGGCGCGACTGATGGCGCCGCTACAGGCGCTGCCGAGCAATGTGCGCGGCGCCATCTATGTGATGACCGCCGGCATGATCTTCACCGCGTCGTCGGGCTTCGTGAAGGAGATGAGCGGCGAGATTACCGTCTTCCAGATTCTGCTGATCCGCCAGGCGACCATGACGCTGACAGTGCTGCCGGTGCTGGCCCGCAATTTCCCGGACGCGCTGCGCACCCGCTCGCTGAAGCTGCAATTCGCCCGCGTCGTCTTCGCGCTCATGGCCATGGTTGGCGGCTTCCTGGCGATCCAGCACATGCCGCTGGCCGACGCCACCGCCCTCAGCTTCGCCAAGAGCCTGTTCGTGCCCGTCTTCGCCCTGATCTTCCTGAAGGAGATTGCCGGCCTGCACCGCTGGGCCGCGACCCTGGTCGGTTTCGGCGGCGTGCTGATCATCGTGCAGCCGGGCGCACATGGCATCGACCTCTTTTCGGCCTATGCGCTGGCCGGTGCCGCGGGTGCCGCCATGGTGATGATCATCATCCGCCACCTCTCCCAGTTCGACCGCTCGGTCACCATTCTCAGCTATCAGGCGATCCTGGTGGGCGCGGTCATGCTGCCGCTCGGCGTCTGGTACTGGGTCTGGCCGACCTGGCAGCAATGGCTGATGATGCTGGGCATCGGCCTGCTGTCGGTGGCCGGCCAGTTCGCCAACATCGCCGGCTACCGCGCCGGCGAGCCCACGGCCGTCGCGCCCATGGACTATGCCCGCATGGTGTTCGCGGCGCTGATCGGCCTGGTGGTGTTCCTGGAAGTGCCGAGCTGGTCGACCATCGCCGGCTCGGCCCTGATCATCGCGACATCGTTCTATACCATCCGCCACGAGCGGCACTTGGCCCGGCGCCGGTAAGCGGTGGTGTACCCTGGTGATGGCGGAGCCGCCTCTGTTCCCCGGAGGGGGCGGAGCCGCCATCCGGGGCCGGTGTCATCGTGCGAACACGGGCGAGGGCGGTGTTCGCTCTGGCCAACCGATCCCGGCTCGCACCTCCGGTACGGCCGGGAAATACTGTGACGGACGCTAGCCCGCCTTCTCGCACCCGGCGAGCCAGATGTCATAGACCGGGTGGTCCATGGCCGAGAGCGACGGCGACGAGGCGAACATCCAGCCGCGGAAAGCCTGGCTCGCGCCGGTGTCCCGGCGTCCCAGGTCGGTGATCTCCAGAAACACCGCGGCCTCCGGCGGCTCTTCCGGCGGGCGCACCCGGCAGGCATCGACCTTGATCAACAGCCGGCCGAATTGCGCGGTCTCGCCCACTTTCACGGTCATTTCGCTGACCTGGGCGGTGATCTTGTCCAGCGCCTGCAACACCGCCACGTCCCGGTCCAGGAAGGTCGCGCCGGAGAGCGCGACCCAAAGGGCCGCCAACGTCGCCAGCCGCACGCCGCGAATTGCGTTCGGCATCACTTCTTTTCTTGGTTGTTGGTGAAGATCAGCTTGCCGATCAGATCTTCCAGGCTGACCGCCGGCTGGGTGAATTTGATCTCGCCGCCGGCCGGCAGCATTTTTTCGTCCGCGCCGGGCTCGATCGACAGATAGCGCCCGCCCAACAGGCTCTCGCTCTTGACCGCGATCGAGCTGTCGGTGGGGATTTTCGTGGCGGGATCGATCAGCAGCCGCACTTCGGCCAGATACGTGCCCGGGTCCAGTGCGAGGCTGGCAACCTTGCCAACGGGAATACCGCTGATGCGCACATCGGCGCCGCTGTCGATGCCGGCGGCGTTGGTGAACTTGGCCACCACCGCATAGCCATCGCCGACATTCTTCCCGGCCCCGGCGCGATAGCTGTAGGCCAGGAACCACACGGCCACCACCAGCACGGCGGCCCCGACAATGCTTTCCACCCAGTTGCGGCTAATCATCGGTCCACCCGTCTAGTCGCCCGGCGTCCAGGCTTCGTAATCGCCCGTAGCGTGCGAGCGCTGGCCGCCGCGCAGGTCATGGCCCGGCGGCCGATAGGCTTCCGCCGTCCCGGTCCGGTTCGGATGGTGCGGCTTCTGCCACTCCCAGCGCCGGTCCTCGGCCTTGGGCGGGGTGTCGCTGTAGAAGTGCAGCCAGCCATGCCATTCCGGCGGCACTGCGGAGGCTTCCACCGGCGCCTTGTCCGGATACACCACCCAGCGCTTCGGCCGGGACGGATCGCGCGGCGACTTCTCCGTATAATATTTGTTGCCGAACTGATCCTCTCCGACCAGGTCGCCGTAACGCCAGGTATAGAGCTTGGTGCCGATCGTGGTCATATGCGTGTCACCGCCAACAGCTGCCGGGTTTCGAGGCCACTATATATAGGCTGCCGTCGGGAGTGCGTCCAGCAACCCTGTGTGTCGGCCGCCGCGGCACGGGAGCCCAGCGTTATCCCGATTCGTTCCGCAGTTATCCCCCGAATCGGCTCGCCGGAGAAGCGCGGGATTTCATGAATCCGCACATGTAATCTACAGGTTATCAGCCTGTGAGGCATGCAACCCAATTCCCATGTGCGTAACGGCAATTTCTCCATTGCATATGGAGCCGCGGTTTGACAGCATACCGTATGTCGTTACACAGGATCAAACACCCACAAAATATAGGGGAACGCAGTGCTTCAGACCATTTGAACCACAATATGCAGCGCTACCCACAATCTCCGGGAGTATCTAATGCGGGTCAAACTACGCTACGAAGACTACTCATCGCAGCAGAATATAGCCCCATTACAATACTCGTAATTATTGATTTGAAATCTAAGCCATCGCCCGCATGTGACAATTTTATTCCAAAATGATAAAATCTGAATATTATGTTATTTTTACACGGAATTCTGTAGCAGTGTCTACGGAAATACGTGACACCATCAGCTGGCAATGTTTGCCACTGATTGTTCGACCCCGTAATACTGAGAGGTGCTTCCCATGCCGCCGCCTTAATTCAAACTCGTTGGGCTTAGGACCGATCGCAAAGGCCAATGCCTAACAAACGGAGGCGAGACAAGCTTTCGCTGTCTCGCCCCGCCTGGAACGGGGATGTGGTGGAACAGGTAGACACAGTGGCCTTGGGTGCCACCGGGCAGGCCGGTCAAGCTGATGCCCGTGCGGGTTCGAACCCCGCCATCCCCACCAGCACGCTAGTCGCAAGAAGCTGCTAAATGAAGAGCCTTTGAGATGTCTTCATCGTTGTCGGCTTTCTCATGGAGAGGTTATTGAAAACCTTGGGAATAAGCTTGAGCCACCCAAACATATCTCATTGTAACATATGAGTTTTTATCCCATAACGCACCCAACCACTCACTGAAAGCTCGATCAGGCGCTCAGCCATATCTCCAATGACAGGGACACTCCGGAATAATCATATTCTCCAAGAGCGCATCCCCTGAGCTACGGCCCCACTGAGGCATGTGAGTTGGACGAGATTGCCATGGCACCGTGAGACGTCAAAATTATCCCAATTTATCCCATAATTTTCCCCGCATGCGATTCGCGAACCTGCCTGGACCTGAGCGCCTCAAAGCCAGTTTCCCCCGCACTTAACAGCCTGTGGGAAAGCACTGAATCTTTGCTGTGGAAATGTGCCTGTAACCCGCTTGTCCTCTGTCGTTTCGACGGCTTGGAATACCAAGATCGGGCATTCGCTCCCGACCAGATTTGAAAAATTCATTGTCTGGTAGATGATGGGTTGTGAGGGTTCCATATATCGCGCCCGCCACAGCCCTCCCTACTAAATGTAGTCACTTGGTTGGAAGCGATGATGCCTAGGAGCAGAGGTCTTTGAGGAGTTGCCACCCATGCGTATCGAGCGCCGCTTCACCCGTGCCGGCCAGTCGCCCTACGACCGGATCGAGTTCCGCAATGCCACCAGCGAGATCGTCAATCCCGACGGCTCGGTGGTGTTCAAGGCGGCCGACATCCGCGTGCCCGCGCATTGGAGCCAGGTGGCGGTCGACATCATCGCCCAGAAGTATTTCCGCAAGGCCGGCGTGCCGAAAAAGCTGAAATGCGTCGAGGAAGACGGCGTTCCCGCCTTCATCCGCCGCCGCGTGCCCGACGGCGCCGCCCTCGACGCCCTGCCGGAGGACGAGCGCCTGGGCGGCGAGAGCGATTCGCGTCAGGTGTTCGACCGGCTGGCCGGCGCCTGGACCTATTGGGGCTGGAAGGGCGGCTATTTCGATTCGGAGGAGGACGCCCGCGCCTTCTTCGATGAGCACTGCTACATGCTGGCCATGCAGATGGCCGCGCCGAACAGCCCGCAATGGTTCAACACCGGTCTGCACTGGGCCTATGGCATCGACGGGCCGAGCCAGGGGCATTTCTACGTCGACCCGACCACCGGCGAACTCAAGCGCTCCGATTCGTCGTATGAGCGGCCGCAGCCGCACGCCTGCTTCATCCAGTCCGTCGCCGACGATCTGGTGAACGAGGGCGGCATCATGGACCTGTGGGTGCGCGAGGCGCGGCTGTTCAAATACGGCAGCGGCACCGGCACCAACTTCTCCAACCTGCGCGGCGAGGGCGAGCCGCTGTCCGGCGGCGGCCAGTCCTCCGGCCTGATGTCCTTCCTGCGCGTGGGCGACCGCGCCGCCGGCTCGATCAAGTCGGGCGGCACCACGCGCCGCGCCGCCAAAATGGTCTGCCTCGACGTCGACCACCCGGACATCGAAGCCTTCGTCAACTGGAAGGTGGTCGAAGAGCAGAAGGTGCTGGCCCTCGTCGCCGGCTCCAAGATCGCCGAGCGCCATCTGAAGGCGGTCATGCAAGCCTGCCACGGCAAGGCCGAAGTCATTGAAGGCGACGACGCCGACCGCTTCGACCCGAAGCGCAACAAGGCGCTGGCCGAGGCCATCCGCGACGCCCGCCGGGCCGAGATCAGCGAGAACTATGTCCAGCGCACGATCCAGCTCGCGCGCCAGGGCTTCACCGACATGGCGTTCGCCACCTACAACACCGACTGGGATTCGGAAGCCTATCTGACCGTCGCCGGCCAGAATTCCAACAACTCGGTGCGCCTGACCAACGATTTCCTGGAGGCGGTGGGCCGCGACGCCGACTGGAACCTGACCCGCCGCACCGACGGCAAGGTCGCCCGGACCATCCGCGCGCGCGACCTGATGGACCAGATCAGCTACGCCGCCTGGGCCAGCGCCGACCCGGGCGTGCAGTTCGACAGCACCATCAACGAGTGGCACACCTGCCCGGCCTCCGGGCGGATCAACGCCAGCAATCCGTGCTCGGAATACATGTTCCTGGACGACACGGCCTGCAATCTCGCCTCGCTGAATCTGGCCTCCGGCGCATTTTACAGCGCCGGCACGTTCGACCTGGAAGCCTACAGCCACGCGGTGCGCCTGTGGACCGTGGTGCTGGAAATCAGCGTGCTGATGGCCCAGTTCCCCAGCCGCGAGATCGCCCAGCGCTCGTACGACTTCCGCACACTCGGCCTCGGCTATGCCAATCTGGGCGGCCTGCTCATGGCCTCCGGCCTCGCCTATGACAGCGACGAGGGCCGCGGCGCCGCGGCCGGCCTGACCGCGCTCATGACCGGCATCGCCTATGCCACCAGCGCCGAGATGGCCGCCGGCCTCGGCCCCTTCCCGCGCTGGGCCGAGAACCGCGAGTCCATGCTGCGCGTCATCCGCAACCACCGCCAGGCCGCCCATGGCGAAGCCGGCGGCTATAAGGCGCTGAGCGTCCTGCCCGTCGCCCTCGACGCGGCCCGCGTGCCGTTCGAAGGCCTGGCCGAACGCGCCGCGGAGGCCTGGGACAAGGCGCTCGAACTGGGCGAGCAGCACGGGTATCGCAACGCCCAGGCGACCGTGATCGCGCCCACCGGCACGATCGGCCTGGTGATGGACTGCGACACCACCGGCATCGAGCCCGACTTCGCGCTGGTGAAGTTCAAGAAGCTCGCCGGCGGCGGCTATTTCAAGATCATCAACCGCATGGTGCCCGAGGCGCTGAAGGCGCTCGGCTATACCCGCGACCAGATCGACGCCATCACCACCTACGCCACCGGCCACGGCACGCTGCGCGGCGCGCCGGCGATCAACCACGACACGCTGAGCGCGCGGGGCTTCTCGCCGGAAGCGCTGGAGTCCATCGAGGGCTCGCTCGCCAGCGCCTTCGACATCAAGTTCGTGTTCAACCGCTTCACCCTCGGC
The DNA here is from genome assembly GCA_020638555.1 of Alphaproteobacteria bacterium. Classification (NCBI taxonomy): domain Bacteria; kingdom Pseudomonadati; phylum Pseudomonadota; class Alphaproteobacteria; species Alphaproteobacteria bacterium. The sequence continues at coordinate 505,887 of JACKII010000004.1, forward strand.
GACGATTTCTGCCGCGACGTGCTGGGCTTCACCGACGCGCAGCTGGGCGACTATGCCTTCGACATGCTGGCCGCCCTTGGCTTCACGGCGGCGGAAATCCGCCAGGCCAACATCCATGTCTGCGGCGCCATGACGGTGGAAGGCGCGCCGGACCTGAAGGACGAGCACCTGCCGGTGTTCGACTGCGCCACCCCCTGCGGCCGCGAGGGCACGCGCTTCCTGTCGGCCGAGGCGCATATCGACATGATGGCGGCGGCGCAGCCCTTCATCTCGGGTGCGATCTCCAAGACCATCAACATGCCGAACGGCGCCAGCGTCGCCGACTGCGAGAGCGCCTATATGCGCTCGTGGAAGCGCGGGCTGAAGGCGAACGCGCTCTATCGCGACGGCTCCAAGCTCTCGCAGCCGCTCAGCGCGTCGCTGCTGGACGACGTCCCTTTCGAGGATGCCCCTGGGGAGGCCCCGCTGCCGTCTGCTGCTGCGACGGAGCGTGTGGTTGAGCGCATCGTCGAGAAGGCCATCGTCATGCGCGAGAAACTCCCCGACCGGCGCAAGGGCTACACGCAGAAGGCCGTGGTCGGCGGTCACAAGGTCTATCTGCGCACCGGCGAATACCAGGACGGCAAGCTGGGCGAGATCTTCATCGACATGCACAAGGAAGGCGCGGCCTTCCGGGCGATGATGAACAATTTCGCCATCGCCGTTTCCATCGGCCTGCAATACGGCGTGCCGCTGGAGGAGTTCGTCGAGGCCTTCACCTTCACCCGCTTCGAGCCGTCCGGCATGGTCGAGGGCAATGACGCCATCAAGATGGCGACCAGCGTCGTCGACTACGTGTTCCGCGAGCTGGCGGTCAGCTATCTGGGCCGCGCCGACTTGGCCCATGTGGAGCCGGAGGACATCCGCCACGACAGCATCGGCGAGGGCGAGGCCGAGAGCGCCATCGACGAGTGGAAGCACCGCCGCGAGGGCGACCTGGAGACCGCCCGGCGGCTGGCCAGCGCCGGCTATCTGCGCGACAACCTCTATGTGCTGAGCGCGCCCAAGGCCCGTGCCGGCGCGGAAATGGTGAGCGTCGCGGCGCAAGCGATGGAGGCCACCACCGGCATGGCCGTCGCGGCCAGCGCCAGCGCCAGCGGCGCCGCCACCTACGCGGCGGTGAGCTATTCCAGCGGCCCCGGCTCCGAGCGCGCCGCCCGCGTCCAGGAGGCCCGCATGAAAGGCTACGAAGGCGACAACTGCCCCGAATGCGGCAACTTCACCCTGGTGAGGAACGGCACCTGCCTGAAATGCGACACCTGCGGAAGCACGACCGGGTGTAGTTGAGGGATGGCACCGAAATAATCAGAGTTAAGAAGGATCGAATATGACTGCCCCAAATCGTCAGAGACCACCTGACTCGCAGGCTAACGAACAGCGTTCAAAACCGACGGGCCATTATACTGAAAGCTTTAAGCCTCCGAATAATGGCCCGCGAGGAGACAGCAACACTAGCGCCCAAAACGGCGGAACAGGGAATCAAATACCCAAAGATCCTCCTAATAGGGCGATAAGGAGAAAATAAAGTAACAATGGGTCTCATAAACTAGAAATGGAGACAAACAGATTATCGAATTAATGGGTTCTACTGGGCGTTTTATTTCTATAAGAAACCGACAGATGTTGTTTGATGCCTCAGAAAATTTGGATAGGTCGTTGCGAAATTTGGGTGCCAGTGACAAAGAAATAGATGACGTTATGCACGGTCTCCACTATTTTCACGCCATTGACATTAGTCATTTAATATTCGAATAAAATTATCAATGAGAAGATAAATAAAAATAGAGAGAAAATTTCTTTTTGGATCCCGATTAAGGATATAGATGGATTCAACTCAGAAAATGAAATTGCATAATAATTTAACGGAACAGCGGATGGATACTAAAAATTACCTCTTTAGCGCCAAATATAGAACTATTAGAATATATAAATAAAAAAAGAACGTATTGGACCTCATTACCTTCAGAGAAAGATAAAAAACGATTTTCGAAACAATTATAATGAAGCACTCTGTGATCTTTGGAATGGATAAAGAGAAAGAAAGATTACGGCGCAAAGAAATTTGGCTCAGCGAGGAGCGCCCAATTAGATAGAATTATTCATGTTGGAAGAAAATTAAATTTATTTTAATTTATACAATGCAACAATATAATCCTCGAATATTATCTTTAGAATACTCTCTAACATTTTGCGACTGGGTGAATTTGAGGGAATATGATGGCTTCTAGGCTGTCTGAAGGCAAAAACGCCAGTCATTTTGCTATCCTCGGTTCCGCCCATCGCCAACAACCAGTTTACGTTATGCTCATCGGCTATCCTTGCGTTACCCTACTCGATTTATTCACCGCTCCCGAACTCGTTCGGCAAAGGGAGTCGACCTTGATAAATTTGTCAAATATGACTACATTGCCTCATGGTCCGTGACACCAGACCCATCGGCTGGGTCCGGGCGGCCCGGAAGGCGTTTTTGGCGTTCCCGGCAGACGTGCAGGATGAGATGGCCGACGCGCTCACCATCGCAGCGGAAGGTGGCAAGGCAGACATCGCCAAACCCATGCAAGGCTTGGGCGCCGGCGTCATGGAGATCGCCCTGCCCTATCGCGGCGACGCCTACCGCGCCGTCTATGTGACCGAAATCGCCGGGAGTTTGTGGGTCGTGCACGCCTTTCAGAAGAAGTCCAGGACCGGCATCAAAACGCCCAGACACGAGATCGACCTGATCCGCGACCGGATCAGGCGCCTGCGATGGGAGTTGGCCCCATGACCGCCGAGACCCACGAAGCCCTCGAACTCGACCGCGGCAGCGGCAACATCTTCCGCGACCTGGGCCTGCCGGACCCGGACCTGCGCCAGGCGAAGGCGATCCTCGCCGCCTCCATCCTCCAGGCCCTCGACGCCCGCACCCTCACCGTGCGCGAGGCCGCGGCCGCCACCGGCTTTGCCGCCGCGGACTTCTCCCGCGTGCGCAATGCCCGCCTCGCCCGCTTCACCCTCGACCGGTTGATCTGCATGCTCCAGGCCCTGGCGCCGGAGGCCCGGGTCACCCTCCGCGTCTCCGCGCCCATGGCCGGGCCAGCGCCGGCGGGGTCTACGTCACCGGGAACCAGGGCTCGCAGGCATAGCGGCGGGTGATTTCCTCGCCGGCGGCGATGGCGCGCAGCGCCCGCAGCATCACCAGCCAGCCAAGGCCGTCGGCGCGGCAGTATTCGGTGGCGGCGTTCGGGGCATCGGCATGGTTGGCCAGGCTCGCAAGCCCCAACACCAGCAGGCCGAGTTCCGCGTCTTCCGGGTGGGCGAAGTGATAGTCCTCGATCGGCGTCGGCCCCAGGGCGCGGCAGTCGGCGGCGGAAAGCTCGACGGTCGGGTCGGTCAGGATCAGGTCGCCGGCCGCAATCGGGCCCGCGGCGACGATGCCACGCCCCTTGCCGGCAATCGCCCGGACCGTCGCCCGCGCCGGGCTGGGCGTCCGGGCGGCCGCCTCCGCCGAAACGATGGTGAAGGCGGGTGTCATGGCGCCAGCGCCTTTGCGAAAATGACCTTGTCGTCGCCGGGCCGATAGAAGTCGGCGAGGCGCGCGGCCTCCCGGTAGCCGGCGCGCACGTAGAAGCCGCGGGTCGGCGCATAGTCGGGCCGCCCCGAGGTATCGGCATAGACCAGGCGGCAGCCCATGCGCCGCATCGCCCCTTCCGCGCGGCTCAGAATGCGCTGGCCCAGGCCCTGGCCCTGCGCCTCCGGCCGCACCGCGATCCAATAGAGGTCGAAGCTGCCTTCCGCGCCGGGGATCTCACCGAAGCAGGCATAGCCGGCAATGCGGTCCGCCTGCTCCAGCACCACGAACTCGTAGCCGCTGACGCGGCCCTTCTGCACGCGCTCCTCCACCAGTTCGCCGGCAATGGCGATTTCATCGGCGGAGAAAAAGCCCGTGGCGGCCACCAGGTCCCGGATCGGCTGGGCGTCGGCCTCGCGCACGGATTCGCGCCAGACCTCGGCCCGCCGCGATGCGCGCCCCGGCCCGGCGGAAACCGCCGGTGCAACCGGCCTGGCGCCAAAAGCGGGCCCGTGCTTGGCGGCAAAGCCCGCAAAGAAATGCCGGGCGTTGGAGCCGAGGGCGCGCACCCGATAGCCGCCCTCCTGCACGATCAGGGTCGGATAGCCGGCAGCGCCGATCATCTCGCCGATCTTGCGGAAATCGTCGGCGCGGTTCGGCCAGGTGCCGGTCGGGTCGCCCTGGCCGGTGTCGAAGCCCAGGCAGAGCACCAGATAGGCCGGTTCGTGCCGCGCGACGCGGCGCAACGCCGTCGCCAGCGCCTCGCGATAGGCGTCGGGCGTCAGGGTTTCCGGCAGCGGCAGGTTCAGGTTGAACCCGGCGCCGGCATTGCGCCCGGTCTCGTTGCGAAAGCCGGAGAAATACGGATAGGCAAAGCTCGGATCGCCATGGATCGAGACCGTGAGCACGTCGGCGCGCTCGTAGAAAATGTCCTGCTGGCCGTTGCCGTGATGATAGTCGATGTCGAGCATGGCGACGCGGCCGTACTGGGCCAGATAGTTGGCGGCCACGCCGGCATTGGAGAGATAGCAGAAGCCGCCGAAGCTGCGGCGCTCCGCATGATGGCCGGGCGGGCGCACCAGGGCATAGGCCATGGGCGCGCCGGTCAGCACCGCATCCGCCGCGGTCAGGGTGCAGTCGACGGCGCGGCGGGCCGCCGGCCAGGCGTTGCGGTTCAAGGGCGTGAAGGTGTCGATGCACCAATAGCCGGCCAGCACCGAGCGCTCCTTCGGCTTGCGGGCCGGGTTGCGGATCGGAAAGATGTAGGGGTAGAGCGACTTCCCCTCCGGTGCCTCCTTGCAGGCGCGCTCGACATAGGCAACCAGGCCGCCGTCGTGGACGGCGCGGATCCAGCGCTCGGGAAAGGTGCGGGGCGGGGTTTCCCGAAACAGGCCGGTCTTGTGCAACTCATCGCGAATGGCGGGAATGCGGATCGGCGCCTCCACATAGCCGCGTTCGCGGACATGGTGGATGTCGTGCCGGTCGTTGACCACCAGCGGATAGGGCACGCGCACCGGCGGGCCGGCGGTCGCCGCCCCGTTGGCCTTGCCGCCATAGCGGGCCGGGCGCAGCCCCAGCGTCTCGTCCCGGATCGAGCCGATGACCGCCTCCACATAGTCCGGCGGACAGAGATCGGCGTATTTCCGCTCCAGCACGGCGCGCACGATGGCGCGCAATGGCGCGGCTGCGGGCAGGTCGTTCCGGCCGAGGCCGTCGAACACCAGGAACGGCATGTCGGTGTCGCCGGGCTGCAACGGCCGTTGATAGTCGGTGCCGACAATGGGGCGCGCGCCGTAGCGCTCGTAAAAGCGCAGGCGCGCCACGTTCTGGCGGCGGGTCGCCGGGTCGGGCGAGGTCTCCGGATCGTCCGGCAAGCACTCGAAATACAGGCCCCGGCTGCCGCGCTCCTGCGCCTCCAGCCGCACCCGGTCATAGAGAGCGCCGCCGGTGCCGGTGCCGCGGCCGCCGGCCAGCACCACGTCGAGATAGGAGAAGTGCAGGTCCGGGTCGTGCATCAGCACCGCCGCGCCCTTCACGTGCTCGGCGGCGTCGCTCGCGACCAGCAATTCGGTCACGAAACGCTGGCGGAACGGATTGTCGAGCTGCGTCGGCAGCTTGGCGATATCCCCTTCCGGCATGTCGGGAAAGGACTGGTGGATCAACGCCTGCACCTCGGCCACGGCCTTGGCGTTGGCGGGTGCGCGGGCGTTGGTGATCTTGCGGATGCGAAGCATGGGCGTCAGGCCGCTAGGGCGAGGGTCGCCGGGCGCGGCAGGGCGGCGCGGACGATCCGCTCGATCAGGGCGTCATAGGGAATGCCGGCGGCGGCCGCGGCGGCGGCAAAGCCGGCGTCGGGCGTCAGGCAGGGGTTGGCGTTGGCCTCCAGGATCCAGGGCCGGCCCTCGGCATCGACGCGAAAGTCGACGCGGGCATAGGCAGCAAGGCCGAACAGGCGGCAGGTTTGCAGCGCAAGGCGCTTCAACTGCGCCAACAGCGCGGCGTCCCGGTCCCAGAAGGCGAAGCTGCGGGGGGTGTGGGCGTAGGCGTGGCTCGTTGTCTCCCACTTGGCCGCCCAGTCGACGATGCGCGGGCGGGCGGGAGCGAAGTCATGGAACCGGATTTCCGCCGGCGGCAGGACCTGGCCGTCCAGTACGGACAGATTGAACTCGCGGCCTTCGATATAGGCTTCGGCGAAGAAATGCCCGCCGAACCGCGCTTCGCGCGCGGCGATCTCGGCCGGGGCCAGCGCCGCCGGCACGACCGAGGCCGCATCCAGGCCGAGCGAGGCGTGCTCGGTCGCCGATTTGACGATGACCGTGGCAGCGGGGCTGAAACCGCCACCGTCCGACGACCAGACCGGCGTCGGCAGGCGGCCGTGTTGCAAGGCCAGCTTGGCCGCGAGCTTGTCGCTGCTGGCGGTGTAGGCGTCGCCGCCGGCGCCGGTGTGGGCGAAGCCGAGCGCTTGCATCCGGGCGATGGCATCGGCCGCACGACCGCCGTCGCCGCCCAGGGCCTCGACCAGGTTGAACACGGCGTCCGGGCGGCGCAATGCCAGCCAGTCGAGCGCGACCAGGTTCGGGGCGACGTGCACGATTTCCGTTGCCGCGCCGAGGCGCTGCAATGCGGCGGCGACGGCCTCTGCCGCCACCACCGTGTCGGCCTCGTCCAGGCGGCCTTCGGTGGCGCCGTGGACGACGGGGATGAACAGACCGTTCAGCATGTCAGGCGGCCTCCGCGCCAAGGCGATGGTCTAACCGGCCCAGACCCTGGCGACGGGCGGCCGCGTGAACGATGCCGTCGATCAGGGCGTCATAGGCGAGGCCGGCCTTGGTCGCCAGCATCGGCAGGTCCGAATGGGTCGGGTGCAATCCGGCGACCGGGTTGGCCTCCAGGAAGTGCGGCACGCCGCGGGCGTCGCTGCGCAGGTCGAGCCGGGCAGCATCGCGGCAGCCGAGCACCGCATAGGCCGCCAGCGCGGTCTCCGCCGCGGCGCGGGCCTCCGCATCGTCGGCCAGGGTGTAGACCACGCGGGTCTCGCACAGTTCCTTGGATTCGAACGAATAGATCGCCTCATCCGCCGTTTCGGCCAGGGCGATTTCCATGACGGCAATCACCCGCGCCCCGGCGCCGTTGCCAAGAATGCCGACGGTGAATTCGCGGCCCGGCAGAAATGCCTCCGCCAGCGCCGGTTGGCCGAAACGGGCGCGCAGGTCGCGGGCGGCGGTGGCGAGCGCGGCCGCATCGCGGACCTTCGAGGCGCGCTCGCAGCCCTTGCCGGTGCCTTCCGCCAGCGGCTTGACGAAGGCGGGAAAGGCCAGCCGGCAGGCCGCGTCGTCCGCATCGCTCGCCAGCACGGCAAAGGGCGCGGTCGGCAGGCCGGCGTCGCGCACCAGGCGTTTGGCGACGGCCTTGTCCAGCGTCACCGCCATGGTGAGCGGGTCGGCAAAGGTGTAGGGCTGGCCGAACGCCTCCAGCAGCGCCGGCACCTGCGCCTCGCGCGAGCGGCCGGAGAGCCCCTCGCAGATATTGAACACCAGATCCCAGCGCTCGCCCGCCACCAGACGCGCGGCCAGCGCCCGGATATGACCGATGCGCGTGACCGCGTGGCCGCGGCGTTGCAGGGCACCCGCAATGGCGGCAATCGTCTCCGGCGAGTCGAACTCGGCCAACTGCTCTTCCGTCAGGCCCAGGCCGTGATAGTCGTCGCGAAGGTCGTAGGTGAGACCGATGCGCATGGCCTAGCGCTCCCCGCGGGTGCGGTTGGCACCGTAGTCGCCGCCCGGATCGGGATAGCGGTAGACGCCCCCCTCGAAATTGCGCAGCAGCAGGTCGTCGCCGTCGCGGCCGACCACGTATTCCGGCAGCAACGGAATCTTGCCGCCGCCGCCGGGTGCGTCGATCACATAGTGCGGCACGGCATAGCCGGTGGTGTGGCCGCGCAGGCCCTCGATGATCGCAATGCCCTTGGAGACCGGCGTGCGGAAATGGGCCGAGCCGGTGATCGGGTCGCACTGGTAGAGATAATAGGGCTTCACCCGCCGCTTCAGCAGGCCGTGCACCAGGCCGCGCATGGTCTCCACGTCGTCGTTGATCCCGGCCAGAAGCACGGTCTGGCTGCCGAGCGGGATGCCGGCATCGGCCAGCCGGCCATAGGCTTCCGTCACCTCCGGCGTCAGTTCGGCCGGGTGGGTGGCGTGGATCGACAGCCAGAGCGGGTGGTGCTGGCGCAGCATCCGCGTCAGCGCCTTGGTGATGCGCATGGGCAGTACCGTCGGCACCTTGGTGCCGATGCGCACGAACTCGACATGAGGGATCGCCCGCAGCCGGCCCAGCAGATAGTCCAGCTTCTCGTCGGCAATGGTGAGCGGGTCGCCGCCCGACAGCAGCACGTCGCGGATTTCCGAGTGCGCCTCGATATAGGCGAGCGCCTTGTCCCACTGGCTGCGCGAGAACGCATATTCGCCGCCGGCATCGCCCACCATGCGCGAGCGGGTGCAATAGCGGCAATAGGTGGAGCATGTGCCGGTGGTCAGGAACAGCACCCGGTCCGGATAGCGATGCACCAGGCCCGGAACGGCGGCGTCGTGGTCCTCGCCCAGCGGGTCGTCGGCCTCGCCCGGCATCCGGTGCAATTCCTGGCCGACCGGGATGTGCGTGCGGCGCAGCGGATCGGCCGGATTCTCCCGGTCCATCAGGCTCGCATAATAGGGGGTGATGCCGACCGGCAGCGCGCCTTTCATCAGGGCGACGGCGCCGCGCTCGTCGTCGGAGAGGGCGAAGATCTGCGCCAGCCGCTCGGCCGAGCGAATGCGCGCGCGCAACTGCCAGCGCCAGTCGTTCCAGTCGGTCTTGGTGGCATCGGGGAAGAAGCGCCGGCGAAATTCGTCGGTGGCGGCGCCGATCGGAAAGCGGGGGGAGTGGCCGGGTGGTTTCGGCTTCGCAGGACGCGAAGCCAGCGGGGGTTGGCGGAGGGCGAACACGGCAGAGTCTGCGCGTGCGTTGAGGGGCACGGCGTTGCCGTGTCCGGGAGGCTCCGCTTCCGGAGCCGAAACATCCATCATTTTGGGGCGAGTTTTCGTTCGATCCTGGTGGCCGTCGCGCGCCAATCGTCGATGCTGTCGCAAACCAGGAACCACTCAATCAAATATACGCAGCGCCACTCACGGCAAGTGGCTTTTTCCGGGCAAGGTGCGACAGAATGGCGAGGCCATGCGTCGGCAACCTCCACGGTCAGTCGCCGGCTCAAGCTGCGCACCGGCCGGCCGTCGGGCCTGACGCCGCCGTCGGATCGAGGCATTGAAGCGCGAGGCCCGGCCATGGCGCCAGGCCAATCCGATGAACGTCCCGAGCCGAAACTGTTGCCATTGACAGCATTCTGACAGGCAGCGGCGCCTAGGTTTGTCTTGTCCGGAGAGCAAATCTCCACAAACCGAGGAGAAAAAACAATGTCGCGTCATGGATCACGTTACGAAGATCGGTATTACGGTTCGCGTTACTCGCGCCACGACTCGGATCACGACGATCACGGCTCCCGCTACGGCTCGCGTCACTCGGATCACGACGATCATGGTTCCCGTTACGGCTCGCGTCACTCGGATCACGATGATCATGGCTCCCGTTACGGTTCGCACGACGATCAGGACCTGTACAGCTTCACCTTCGCCCCCGACATCAACGGCAATCTCGACGTCACGCAGATGTTCGAGATCGAGCGCGGCCGGGCCGAATGGCAGAGCATCCGCCGCAGCGAGTTCACGGTCGAGCAGGACCTCGTCGGCAATGTCGTGAACGTCACCGAGACCGAGTTCAAGTGGAACGAGGTCGAGGTGAAGAGCTATTCCGACCTGGATGGCGACGGCCTCTTCACCCAGGACTTCGAGATCGAGGTGGCAACCAGCGCCCGCGGCGCCGAGCAACACGAGTTCATCTTCGACCTGAACGGCAACATCACCGCCGACCTGGAACTGACCTGGCGCGGCGCCCGCAACGACTGGATCCGCAGCAACGAATCCTATCAGGAAATCGACGTGTTCGGCATCTCCCACGTCGTGAAGACCACGACCGACTGGAACGAGGTCGAATTCGAGGTCTTCCGCGACGACAACGGCGACGGCATCTACACCCAGATCGCCGAAGGCGAAACGCAGTCGGATGCCTTCCTCGACCTGAGCGGCAATGTCGACTTCGCCGCGATCCAGGCCCACCTGGCCCCGGCCGATACCATCATCGGCTGATGACCGGCAGAGAGGGAGCGCTTGCGCTCCCTCTTTCCTTTTCTTCCTGAACCCGTCGGGTCACGCCGCCTCGACGGCGCCCCATGTCAGGAGATTTTCGTGTCTACGCCCTCCACCCTCCTGAAAACCTGCCGCCCGCAGATTGCGGCCGTGATGCTGTTCAGCGGATTTGCGAACATCCTGCAGCTGACGACCTCGGTCTATATGATGCAGGTGTTCGACCGGGTCATGAACGGGCGCAGCCTCGACACCCTGGTCTACCTCACCCTGATCGCCGCGGTCGCCCTGGGCGTTCTGGCCGTGCTGGAGGCGGTGCGCGCCCGCGTCATGGAACGCGTCGGCGCCTGGATCGAAAAACACGCCTCGCGGCCCAGTTTCGAACGCGCCCTGGAAAACAGCCTGCGCGGGGCCGCCTACCAGGCCGAAGCCCTGCGCGATCTCGGCCTGGTGCGAAGCTTTCTCGCATCCCCGACCATGCTGGCGGTCTTCGATCTGCCATGGGTGCCGATCTATCTGTTATTGACCGTGTTCCTGCATCCGCTGATCGGGCTGGTGGCCCTGATCGGCGTCGCCACCATGGTGGCGCTGGCCATCGTGAACGAGCGCACGACGTCGCCGCTGTTTCGGGCCGCGAACGAGTCCGCCATGCTCGCCCAGCGCCGGGCCTCCGGCATCGTGCGCCATGCGGAATTGATCGACAGCATGGGCATGGCGCCGAACATGCTGCGGATCTGGTCGGCCGTTTCGAGCCAGGGCGAGCGCACCATGCGCCGCGCCTTGGACCGCTCGGCGCTGTTCGTCTCCGTCACCAAGTTCCTGCGGCTGGCGTTTCAGATCGCCATTCTCGGCGTCGGCGCCTATCTGAGCCTGACGGAACACCTCTCCGCCGGAACGGCCATTGCCGGCTCCATCGTCATGGCCCGCGCGCTCGCCCCGATCGAGCAGGTGTTCGGCGCCTGGCGCAACATCGTGCAGGCCCGCCAGGCCTGGCAGAGGCTGCAAGGCTTCCTGTCGCGCCAGGGCATGGGCCGTTCGGACCGCGCGCTGCCGCGCCCGACCGGGCGAATTGCGGTGGAACAGCTGAGCTTCGCGTTTCCGGGGCAGGCCCGGC